>JBATMU010000001.1:0-14949 GCA_049289995.1 Rhizobiaceae bacterium
CCCACAGCCAGTCGCTGGCATTGGGCTCAAACTCCTTGAGCAGCAGGCTGATGATATTGCGCTGGCCGTCGACCGTGGCTTCGGTCACTAGGTGATGAACCAGAAGCTGGGTCTGGCGGATCGATGCCAGAATGATGACGCCGGCCAATGTGAGCATTGCTGCAGCCAGAATCAGCGCCAGCATGCCATCGGCAATGCCGAAGCCGGAAATCATGACGCCGGCCATCAAGGGGATGACAAAAGCGGTGGCCGCAGCCGGCATGGCGGCAAAAATAAAACCGCCGGTGCACAGCACGCCGACAGTCGAAATCACCGTGACGGTATAAACGCGTCCTTCATCCGCACCGAGAAACAAGACCGGCACCAACATCCACAACATGCCGAGGATGGCGGCGAAAATGACATAGCCGGTTGCGGCATCGCGCGAATTTTCCACAGGAGCGTCGGCCCGGGCTTTCACACGGTTGGCCGGCGAACTCACGCCATAGGCAACGGCAAAGAATCCGGCGATGGCCCAGGCGATCGCCTGATTGTGGACCTGGGTCCCGAATGTGGAAATCACGATGAGCGCGGAAAGGATCGTAACAGTAAATGACAGGGCCGGCGTCATTTCCGCCAGCGCCTCGATCTGCCTGACCGTCAGCTTGGCGCGGGCCAAAGGTTTCAGCGCATTTGCGCCGGTTGCCGCATCATAAAGCGACGCCGCCCTGTTTGAAAACTTGACCATGACTGCGCGGTTTGCCCCTACTTCGAAGCCTCACCCTAGCAGGCAGCCTTTAAAAAACGGTTCCCAAACAAGGTGCTGGCATCAGTGCCCTGTGAACCGGAAATTTGCCGAAAAGTAACCACGCCCCTTCAGTGGATTTTCATTCCGGTGCGCTAGCCTCCGTCACAATTCAAAAAAAGGCGGCACGAACGCCAATCAGACAGGGGCGCTGCAAAATGAGCAATAACAACGGACAGAATGATATCGTGATTTCGCCGGAGGCGCTGACAGGCAGTCTGCGGGACTACCGCGCGCCGGCCGGCAAGCATCTTCTGGACCGCGTCGGCGGCTTCTACGCCTGGCAGGACATGCGCCGGCAAAGTGCGCTTTGGCCTTATGCAAAATCAACGTCTTCGGCGCCGCGCACCCATTGTGAAGCGCGCAATGATGACGGCCAGGCCATTTCAGGCGTCAATTTCGCCTCGCAAGATTATCTGAGCCTGTCTTCGCACCCGGTGGTCAAGGATGCGGCCATGGAAGCCATCCGCGAATACGGCGTGCACAGCGCAGGCTCAGCCGCGCTGCTTGGCAATACCCGCAATTCGCTGCTGCTCGAAAAAGCCATTTCGGAATATATCCACGGCCGTGAAGTGGTGCTTTACCCCACCGGCTGGTCGGCGGGCTTTGCCGCCATCCAGGGCGTTGTGCGCCCCAATGACCATGTGGTCATGGATGTGCTGGCCCATTCCTGCCTGCAGGAAGGGGCGCGCGCCTCGACGCAGAACATCCATTTCCATGGCCATCTCAACATCGAAGGCCTGACGCGGCGCCTGCAGCGCATCCGCGCCAATGACAAGGAAAACGGCATTCTGGTTGTCACCGAAAGCCTGTTCTCCATGCATTCGGACACGCCGGACATTGCCGCGCTGCGCTCGGTGTGTGACGCTTATGACGCCCAGCTTCTGGTGGATTGCGCCCATGATTTCGGCTCGATCGGCGAAGACGGCCACGGGCATCTGGGCCTGCAGAAAATGGTCGACGGCGCAGACATCATCATCGGCTCGTTCTCCAAGACGTTTGCCTCAAATGGCGGCTTTATCGCCGTCAAGACCAAGGCGGTCGCCGAGTACTATAAATATTACAGCGCCACGCAGACGTTCTCCAACGCCTTGTCGCCGGTGCAGGCGGCCACTGTTCTGGCCGCACTCAACATCGTGCGCTCGGACGAAGGCAAGGAACGCCGCCGCTCGCTGATGGACAACATTCTCTACATGCGCGCCGAAATGGCGAAGGTCGGATTGGAAGCGCTGGGCGATCCCTCGCCGATCGTGCCGGTCAGGGTCGGCGCCGAAGGCCTGGCGCGCATTGCCTCGCGCGAACTGGTTTCATTGGGCGCCATCGCCAATCTGGTCGAATATCCGGCCGTGCCGCAGGGCGGCGCGCGTTTCCGGGTGCAGGTCATGGCCGATCACACCCGCGCCGATGTGGATGTGCTGGTGCGGCTCATGCTGCAGGCCATGCGCACCGCCGACCTGGAAATCCGCACGCTGCGCGAGAGCGGCGGCGCAGCTCCGGCTTGGGAAGCGGCGGTCAACGCCGCCTGAGGGGATAATAAGGGGACCGCGATCCATGGACGCCTCAAAAACGCTCCGCCTGCTGGCGGTTGATGATGACGCAAGTTCCGCCGAGCTGATTGTTCGCGTGGCGGAACGTTGCGGCTATGAAGCCTTCGCCACGTCGGATTCACGCGGCGTGGTGGCGCTGACCAAGGCGCTGAGCCCCGATATCCTGGCGGTCGATATCAACATGCCCAATGTTGACGCCGCCGGCCTGTTCACCCTTCTGGCGGAAGCCGGAGTGACAGCGCGCATCCCGATTGTGTCGGGTGAAGATGAAACGGTGCTGCAGGCGACGCGCCTGCGCGCCGAAGGCCTTGGCTTGGCAGTGCCTTATGTGCTGCAAAAGCCGCTCGACTTCCAGAAGCTTCGGGCCATGCTGATGGCGCCGATGGTGCGGACCGCCGCCTGACCGAGGCTGCAGGAAACAATGCCGACTTTGGAAGCCAGGCCGCCAAGCCGGGCTTTTTGCATTTGCCGGCCAATTGCCAGCAGGCCAGGCGCGCTGGTTGGCGCTTCGGCAATCGCCAATGGCCAGAAAGTCCTTGCGGGCTGCGCTTGATTGGCAGCGCCGCAGGTCCCGGAACGGCCACGCCAAACCGGGGCGTTCCCGAATCCCATATGTGACAATCTGCCTGAAAGTTGGGTGTGGTTTCGCCTGTGATTGCCCTGTCCAGGCTTGCCGAGCGGGGCCGGGCCGCATCCCAGCCGGGCGCCTTGCATTCACCTGACAAAGGGGCATGGGCCACCAGCGCCGCGCTCTGATGCGCTGCTGAACGCCGGCCAAACGAAAAGCGGCTGCACACAGGGCAGCCGCCAGACAAAGACATGGGCGTTGGCGTCAGGCAGCCAGCATCAGGCTGCGCTCGATCTTTCCCAAAAGGCGCGGCAGATCCACCGGTTTGGTGTCGAAGTCACAGCAGCCGGCGGCGTAACTTTTCTCGCGGTCGGATTCAAATGCGCTTGCGGTCAAGGCAATGATGGGGATGGAAGCGGTCGCCGGATTGGCCTTGATGCGGCGTGTGGCTTCCCAGCCGTCGATTTCGCCAAGGCCGATGTCCATGAGGATGACTTCGGGCATAAGGTCGGCGGCGGCGCGCACGCCGGTCACCGCATCCTCGGCAAAACGGATCTGGAAGCCGCGCCGCTCCAGCCTGCGGCCAAGCACATCGCGATTCACCGGGTTGTCTTCAACGATCAGAACGAGGGTCATGTCCATTGCTTTCGTCAGGCTGCAGCGCTTTGGCGCTGGGCAGCTTCAATCATGGCAAGTGCGGATTTCAGCTTGTTGCCGTCAAACGGCTTGGACACGACGCCGATCGCGCCATGATCCATCGCCTTCTGGCGCTCTTCAAGCACGGAAATCATCAGCACCGGAATCCGCGCCGTCACCGGATCGGATTTCAGCGTGTTGATGACATCCCAGCCGTTGAGCCCGGGCATGAGAATATCAATCATGATGGCGGCGGGGCGAACGGTGCGGGCAATCTGCAGCACCGATTCGGGCGCATCGGTGGCGATGGCCGAATAACCTTCCTTCTGCAGCAGCCGTTCGGCAAGCTCAAGGAAGGCATGGTCATCGTCAACCACGAGAATGCGTTCCTGCCTGCCGGATACAGCCGGCGACGACAGGCCCTGATAGCCGGCCTTGCGGCTGCGGCCATCGGCAACTGCGTTTTCGAGCAGGTCATCGCCAAGCGCTTCGGCGCGCTGGACCGGCAGGTTGATGGTGAAGGTCGAACCCTTGCCGATCTCGCTTTCCAGCGTGATCTGCCCGCCCATCAGGCGGCACAGATTCTGGCTGAGCGACAGGCCAAGACCTGTGCCGCCGAACTTGGCCGCAATGGTTGGATTGGCCTGGGCGAAATTGGAGAACAGGGCGTTCTGCTGGTTGGCGCTGATGCCTACACCGGTATCAACAACCGAAATGGTGATCCATTCGCCGTCGGCGCGCTGCTGGCGGCCGGCCCTCAAGGTGATCTGGCCGTTCTGGGTGAATTTGGAGGCATTGGACAGAAGATTGAAAATCGCCTGGCGCAGCTTGGTCGCATCGGCGCGGATGGTGCCGAGCTCGCTGTCCCGCTCGACCACAAAAGCATTGGTGTTCTTGGCGGCAAGCGGGCGGCTGGTCGATTCGACTTCGTTGATCAGGCTGTCGAGATCGACATTCTCGAGGTTGAGCTCCATCTTGCCCGCTTCGATCTTGGAGATGTCGAGAATGTCATTGACCATGGCGAGCAGGTGCTTGCCGGCGGCGGAAATCTTCTGGAGATCGGCGATCTGTTCGCCGCGCCCGTCAAGCTCGGCGTCTTCCAAAAGGATCTCCGAATAGCCGAGAACGGCATTGAGCGGCGTGCGCAATTCATGGCTCATCTTGGCCAGAAAATCCGACTTGGCGCCATTGGCGCGCTCGGCGTCATCCTTGGCGTCAGTCAGCATTTTCATCGTGCCGCGGTGCCGGTCGATTTCCTTGAGCAGTTCGGATTGGGAATCAACGACGGACGAATAATAGCTGGCCATCAGGAACACATAGGTCGAGGCGCTGAAAGCCGAGATCATGCCGACGCTGACCATGTTTTCGATGGGCACATGCAGCGGGAAGCCGCCCGACCACAAATAGGCGCCATAGAATATGCCGATGCCGGCGGCCATCTGGCTGAAAATCGCCACGCGGGTGACAAGGCCGGAACCCAGATAGAAGAATCCGAGCAGCGGCACGACCAACAGCCACATCAGGAAGGGCGAGCTTGCGCCTCCATAATTGTAGGCGCCCCACAGGATGGCGAAGTTCAGGTTGGCGACAGAAAGCAGCGCAAGAATTGGATAATGGCGCGGGAACAGCTTCAGCGCGATCGGAAACAGCCAGAATGCGGTGATCGAAGCGGCAAGCAAGGCGACGTGCGGCCAGGGTGCTGGATCGTTCAAAAGCAGGAATATGGTGATCGGATGCGACAGCACCGGTCCGAAGAAATGGCTGATGAGGAACATGCGCACGCGTTTGCGCGCATGAATGTCGGCGGCGATCTCCGCCGGGGTGAACCATTCCACCAACCGTTCAACGCTGTCAAAAATCCGCATGGCCCAAACCTGTCCCGAACAGAGTCACTTTCATTAGCGTCGCATTATTCAGGATCGGACTTGATATTCCGTAAACAGAAAATCACGCCTTGAAAGCTGGAAAACCAGCCATTGGCTAAAATTTTAGTTCCTGCTTTCAACGAGGTTTCAGGCCTTTGGGCTAGTCTTTGTGCCAATGACCAGGGGATCTGCCATGCTGAAAGCCAAAAATGCCGTTGAACCGGCTGCCGAGCCACACGAGGCCTTTGCAGTCATGCTGCGCAAGAATGCGCCCTTCCCCGCGTCCGCGCCGCGCAATGACCCGGCGGTGTTGGGACCGGCCATTTTCCAGTTTGTCAGCCAGTCACTGGTCGGGCCGTTCGGCCTGCATCCCGAAACGCTGTTTGCCGCACTTGGCGCGCTTGCGGGCTATGCGGCCAAATGGGCGGTGGCGGTCGACGCGGCAGAAGGTCTGTGCCCGAATGATTTCAGGTTCGAAAAGGCAGCCTGGGGCGGCACGCTGGTGTTTTCCGACCAGGTGCTGAAATTGGTTGGCGGACGTTCCGGCGAAAGCGTCCTGTCGATTGTCCTGGCGGCAGCCGCGCGCAACGGCGGCAATTCGCTGTCCGTGCTTGAAGACCTGTCAGGCCGCATCATCCTGCCGGGCCCGGTCAACGCCATGCCGGATTATTCGGTTGGCGAGGCGCATTATCCGCAATTTGCCCCGGAAGCACTTTTGCTGATGCTGTGGGAGAATGTCAGCCGCTTCTTCAAGCATGACGGCGGCGGCCGCCAAACAATCGCTCTGGCTGCAGCTTATGCAGGGGCCTATGCGGTCTCCACCTACCGCGACCGCTACAAGGCGGAAGTCTCGGCGGCGCTGATCATCGAGACTGCCATGGCCATGTCCAAGATCGACAGGGCGTTCTGATTTTCTCTCCTTAACGGATTGGAAACCATATCAAGGTTAATTTCCCGCTGCTCGAGGGTAGCGGGGTTTGCAATGTTCAAGTTCGGTCTGGCTTCTGCGATTTTGGCGGCAGCATCACTTTCTGCGGCAGGCAATGCGATTGCAGCTGACACGCTGGCGGATGCACCGCTGCGTGGCACGGTCTCATGGACAGGCGCTTATGTCTCGGCGCATGTCGGCGCGGGTTGGCTGCGCGACAGCGACACCAATTTCCCGGCCAATCCTTCGCGTGGTGACGGCGGCATATTCGGCGCCTCCGTTGGCTATCTGCACCAAATGGGCGGGTTTGTCGGCGGCGCGGAAGCCGGATACCGCAAACAGAAAATCCAGTTCGTCTCCAATGGCTGGGATCCGTTCAATTTTTACGCCCAAGACGCCTATTCGCTGGAATTGCGGGCTGGCGCGGCTTTCGACCGCTGGCTGGTGACTGCCAATGCCGGGGTGGTCTATGCCACATCCAATATCATTTATCCGCTGACCGGCGCAGGTCCGCTTGCCGACTGGGGTTATACGGCCGGTGTTTCGGCTGATTACCTCATCAGCGATCACGTGTTTGTCGGCGCGAAATACGATCACCAGTTCTACCGGAACTTTGCCGGCAACCCGACCAAGGTCGATGTCGATACCGGATCACTGAAAGTCGGCTACAAGTTCTGACGTCAAAGCGCGCAGGCCGTGTTTTTCGGCCTGCGGATCTGTCCGGCAGCAGCGAGAACAAGCGGGTCCAGCCCGCTTTTTTCGTTTTCCAGCGCGGCAAACAATTGGCTGCGCATGCGCGGCTCCCAGAACATGTTGATATGTTCGGCAACGCCGTCCACGCCTTCCTGATGCGGCTTCGAGCGGAAAAAGACGGCGATCTGGTTGGCCATGGTGACCAGTTTGTCAGGCGACATGGGCAGTGTTCCCGTTGTTGGAGCGAATGCGCCCGGCATGGGTGAAGACTTCATGGTCCGATCCGCGCACCAGCGCAACCAAAGTGATGTTGGCGGCTTGCGCCAAGCTTACCGCAAGTGCGGTCGGGGCGGACACCGCCGCGACAACCGAACATCCGGCAATGGCGGCCTTCTGGATCATTTCGACCGAAACCCGGCTGGTCAGCACGATCATCCCAGACGCGATATCCGTGCCATGCCTTGCAAGAGCGCCGATCAGTTTGTCGAGCGCATTGTGGCGGCCGACATCCTCGCGCACCAGCACGAGACCGTTGCCGGGCACATAAAAGCCGGCCGCATGCGCCGCACCGGTCGCGGCATTCAGCGCCTGCATATGGGGAAGGCGCTCAAAGGCCTTCCGGATGTCGTGCGGGGTGACCGACAGACGCGTATCGCCAATGGAGCCAAGCGGCCTCAGTGCTTCGGCGATGGATTCAATGCCGCACAATCCGCAGCCAACCGGCCCCGCCAAGGCGCGGCGGCGGCCTGAAAGCGCGGCGCTGTCATCGCCCGACAGCGTCATCTGCAGGTCAATGCCGCCTTCGGCCTGCACTATCTCCAAGGCCTTCAAACCAGGGGCAGCGGCAATGATCCGCTCGCTCAGGCAGAAGCCCAGCGCGAAATCTTCGAGATCGGCGGGACTTGCCATCATCACCGCATGGGTCGTGCCGCCATATGACATGGCGACCGGCACCTCTTCGGCAAGCGGGCGCGGCGCCCAGGTCTCGCCGCCCTCCCGGCGCACCAGCCGGCCTGCCTCAACCATGGGCAAGAGATGGCTCACTCGGCTGCCTCGGGCGCTGTGATGCGGCGCGACAGCCCGGCCTGCGCCGCATAATCGTGCTGCCAGCTGCTCGGGCCGTTGGACGGGCTGACCTGGACGGCGGTCACCTTGTATTCGGGGCAATTGGTGGCCCAGTCCGAATTGTCGGTGGTCACCACATTGGCCTGGGTGCCCGGATGGTGGAAAGTCGTATAGACGACGCCGGGCGCGACACGCTCGGTGATGACGGCGCGCAGCGAGGTCTCGCCCGAGCGGCTTTGCAGGCGCACGAAGTCACCGGCGCGCACGCCGCGCTGTTCGGCATCGTGCGGATGGATTTCCAGCACGTCCTCATCATGCCAGACGACATTTTCAGTGCGCCTGGTCTGGGCGCCGACATTGTACTGGCTGAGAATGCGGCCGGTGGTCAGCAGCAGCGGGAAGCGCGGGCCGGTGCGCTCGGTGGTGGCCACATATTCGGTGCGGATGAACTTGCCCTTGCCGCGCACGAAGCCGCCAATATGCATGACCGGCGTGCCATCCGGGGCCTTGTCGTTGCAGGGCCATTGCACGGAGCCGCGCTCTTCGAGCAGGCCGTAGCTGACATTGGCGAAGCTTGGCGTGGTCAGGGCAATTTCGTCCATGATCTGCGAGGGGTGCGTGTAGGTCCAATCAAGGCCCATGGCGCGGGCGAGGTTCTGGGTGACCTCCCAGTCGGCAAGGCCGTTTTTCGGGGCCATGACCTTGCGGACGCGGTTGATGCGGCGCTCGGCATTGGTGAATGTTCCGTCCTTTTCGAGGAAGGTCGAGCCGGGCAGGAAAACATGGGCGTAATTGGCGGTCTCGTTGAGAAACAGGTCATGAACCACCACGCATTCCATGGCGGCAAGACCGGCGGCGACATGCCTGGTGTCCGGGTCGGACTGGAGGATGTCCTCGCCCTGCACATAGATGCCCTTGAACGTGCCTTCGACGGCAGCGTCCAGCATGTTGGGGATGCGCAGGCCCGGCTCGTTGTCGATGGTCACGCCCCAGAGCTTTTCAAAGATGTCGCGGGTGGCGTCCTGGCTGACATGGCGGTAGCCTGGCAATTCATGCGGGAAAGAGCCCATGTCGCAGGAGCCCTGCACATTGTTCTGGCCGCGCAGCGGGTTCACGCCGACGCCGGGCCTGCCGATATTGCCGGTGGCCATGGCGAGATTGGCAATAGCCATGACGGTGGTCGAACCCTGGCTGTGCTCGGTGACGCCGAGCCCGTAATAGATCGCGCCATTGCCGCCGGACGCAAACAGCCGGGCGGCGGCACGGATGGCTTCCGGGTCAACGCCGGACAACGGTCCGATGACGTCAGGTGAATGTTTCGCTTCCGATACAAAGCCTGCCCAGTCCTCGAATTCAGACCAGTCGCAGCGCTCGCGGATGAAGGCTTCATCAAACAGGCCTTCGGTGACGATGACATGGGCAAGGGCGGTCAGAACCGCGACATTGGTGCCGGGCATGAGCGGCAGATGCACCGCCGCTTCGACATGGGCCGAACGGACCAGATCAATCTTGCGCGGGTCGATGACGATGAGTTTGGCGCCCTGCCGCAGGCGCTTCTTCAGCCGCGAGGCAAAGACCGGATGGCCATCGGTGGGATTGGCGCCGATGACGATGACCACATCGGTCTGTTCGACAGAATCGAAATCCTGGGTGCCGGCCGAGGTGCCGAACGCCTTGCCCAGGCCATAGCCGGTGGGCGAATGGCAGACGCGGGCGCAGGTATCGACATTGTTGTTGCCAAAGCCGGCGCGGATCAGCTTCTGCACCAGATAGGTTTCCTCATTGGTGCAGCGCGAGGAGGTGATGCCGCCGATGGAGGCGCGGCCATATTGGCCCTGGAGACGGCGGAACTCGGAGGCCGTGTGGGCGAGCGCCTCGTCCCAGCTCACTTCACGCCACGGATCGGTGATCTTCTCGCGGATCATCGGATTGAGCACGCGTTCCTTGTGCGTGGCATAGCCCCAGGCGAAACGGCCCTTGACGCAGGAATGACCGCGATTGGCCTTGCCGTCCTTGAAGGGCACCATGCGCACCAGTTCCTCGCCGCGCATCTCGGCCTTGAACGAACAGCCGACGCCGCAATAGGCACAAGTGGTGACGACCGAATGCTCGGGCTGGCCAATCTCGATGACCGATTTTTCGCTGAGCGTGGCGGTCGGGCAGGCCTGCACGCAGGCCCCGCAGGAGACGCATTCGGAACCCAGAAAGCTTTCATGCATGCCGGGCGAGACACGGCTGCCAAAGCCGCGCCCTTCGATGGTCAGGGCAAACGTACCCTGCACTTCCTGGCAGGCGCGCACGCAGCGCGAACAGACAATGCATTTGGCCGGGTCATAGGTGAAATAGGGATTGCTCTCATCCTTGGCCAGCCAATCGAGATTGGCGGTTTTTGCGCCGGGCCGTGCTGCCGTCTTGGCTGGCGCTTGGGGCTTGAAATGATTGGCGCAGTCCTCGCCATAGCGCACGTCGCGCAGGCCGACAGCGCCCGCCATGTCCTGCAGCTCGCAATCGCCATTGGCCGCACAGGTCAGGCAATCGAGCGGATGATCGGAAATGTAAAGCTCCATCACGCCTTTGCGGATCGCTTTCAGCCGGCTGGTCTGGGTGGCGACTTTCAGGCCGGCGGAAACCGGCGTGGTGCAGGAGGACGGCGTGCCGGCGCGGCCTTCGATTTCGACAAGGCAGAGACGGCAGGAGCCGAAGGCATCGACCATGTCGGTGGCGCACAGCTTGGGGATCTGGATGCCCGCTTCCATCGCCGCGCGCATGATCGAGGTGCCTTCCGGCACGGTCACGTCAAAACCGTCTATGGTCAGCGTCACGGTTTTTTCCGAGCGCGAGGCCGGGGTGCCGAAATCGGTTTCAAGGACGAGGGTCATGTCAATTACTCCGCCGCCACGGCCATTTTCGGCCGCCTGAAATCTTCGGGAAAATGCGTGAGGGCGCTCATCACCGGATAGGGCGTGAAGCCGCCCAGCGCGCAGAGCGAGCCGTACTTCATGGTGTTGCACAGGTCTTTGACCAGTTCGAGCGCACCGGTGTCGCCGGCGGCGATGCGGTCCACGGTTTCCACGCCGCGCGTCGAGCCGATGCGGCAGGGCGTGCATTTTCCGCAGCTTTCAATGGCGCAGAATTCAAAGGCGAAACGCGCCTGTTTGAGCATGTCGGCTGTGTCATCGAACACGGTGATGCCGGCATGGCCGATCAGCCCGTCGCGCGCTGCGAAGGCTTCATAGTCGAAGGGCGTGTCAAACAGCGAGGGCGGGAAATAGGCCCCCAAAGGCCCGCCGACCTGCACGGCCTTGACCGGGCGGCCGGACGCCGTGCCGCCGCCAATGTGATTGACGATTTCGCCCAGCGTCATGCCGAAGGCCGCCTCGAACAGGCCGCCATGTTTGACATTGCCGGCCAATTGTATCGGGATCGTGCCGCGCGAGCGGCCCATGCCGAAATCGCGGTAGAAACCCGCTCCCTTGTCCATGATGACCGGCACCGAGGCGAGCGTGATGACATTGTTGATGACGGTCGGCCGGCCGAACAGGCCTTTATGGGCGGGCAGCGGCGGCTTGGCACGCACCTGGCCGCGCTTGCCCTCAATCGATTCCAGAAGCGCGGTTTCCTCGCCGCAGACATAGGCGCTCGCGCCAACCCGCACCTCCATGTCGAATGCCTTGCCGGAACCGAGCACCGACGCGCCCAGAATGCCGGCTTGGCGGGCAAGGCCGATGGCCGCGTTCATCGCTGCAATGGCGTGCGGATATTCCGAGCGCAGGTAGATCCAGCCCTTTTCAGCCCCCGTGGCCAGCCCGGCAACAACCATGCCTTCGATCAGCACGAAGGGATCGCCTTCCATGATCATGCGGTCGGCAAAGGTGCCCGAATCGCCCTCATCGGCATTGCAGACAATGTCCTTGTGCGGGCCTTTGGCCTCCAGCACGGTCTTCCATTTGATGCCGGCCGGAAAGCCCGCGCCGCCACGGCCGCGCAGGCCGGAATCGGTAACCTGGGCGACAATCTGTGCGGGCTGCATGGACAAGGCCTTGCGCAGACCCGAAAGACCGCCATGCGCCTCGTACTCGGCCAGTGACAGCGGATCAATGACGCCGCAGCGGGAAAAAGTCAGCCGGGTTTGCGCCTTCAGGAAAGGCAGTTGATCCGGGTCGCCCAGTGCCAAGGGATGGCTGCCATCGTCAAGCATGGCGGCGAGCACGCTTTCAGCATCCTGCGCCTTGACCGGGCCGAAGGCGCGGCGGCCTTCGGCTGTTTCGATCTCGACCATCGGCTCGAGCCAAAAAAGCCCGCGCGATCCGGTGCGGACAATTTTCGCATCCGCGCCGCGTGCGGCAATGGCGGCGGAAAAAGCCGAAGCGGTTTTTTCGGCGCCAAGGGCGAGGGCGCCAGCATCTTTCGGGATGCGGATGGTGAGCGTCATTTGCACGCCTCCGCGCAGAGGGCGTCAATTTTGTCCGGCGTCAGGCGGCCGATGATCTCGCCATCAAGCATGGCGGCGGGCGCACAGGCGCACAGGCCAAGGCAATAGACCGGCTCAAGGGTGACGGCGCCATCACGGCTGGTTTGGTGGAAGCCGATGCCGAGCCGGTCTTCGACGGCTTTGGCGACCGCCTCGCCGCCCATGGCCTGACAGGCTTCGGCGCGGCAGAGTTTCAGCACATGGCGGCCGGGCGCATGATCGCGGAAATCATGGTAGAAGGTGACGACGCCATGCACATCGGCGCGGCTGAGGTTCAGCACATCGGCAATGACCGGCACGGCCTCTTTTGGCACAAAGCCGAAGGCAGCCTGCACGTCATGCAGGATCGGCAGAAGCGCCCCTTCGCGGTCCGCATGGCTTTCGGCCAGAAGGCGCGTGCGCCCGGCAATGTCGGTCATGTCTGCCTTCCTCCCGAAGCCGGAATTCACGTCCGCCCCAGCCTCTCACGCCAGAAATATCAGCGCCAATCAAGGGCTGCGATACATGCATTGATAGTTTTTTTCTATCAAACTTCAGCGTCAGGCCCGGCGATGATCCGCGCTTCGTGCAAAAGGGCGGAGACCAGCGGCGTGTGCGGCTCGCGCCAGGCGGCCACCAGGCCGACGCGGTGGGACGCATCCGGTTCAACAATCGGGATGGCGCGCACATGGGCGGGAAGCCCGAGCGTTTCGGTCATCCGCAGCGGCATGATGGTCGCCCAATGGCCGGTCAGCACATGGGCGTGCAGGACGATCATCGAATTGGATTCAAGCGTCGGGCTGGCCGTCACCCCCGCCTCGGCCAGATGCTGGTTGATGATGCGGCGGTTCTGCATGTCGGGCGTCAAGAGGCAGAGCGGCACCGCGGCCACTTCGGCCCAGGTAACGGATTTGCGGGCTGACAGCGGCGAGGCCGTTGAAATAACCAATTGATAGCGTTCGCGGTAGAGCGGCACGCAGGCAACGCGGCCCATCGGCTCATTGTCGATATAGGTGATGCCGGCGTCGATTTCGAAATTTTGCATCAGCGCCAGGATTTCAACCGAGGTGCGCGACAGGACCGAGAACGTCACATCGGGATGCTTGAGCCGGAACGGCGTGGTCAGCGCCGGCGCCATGGCAAGCGCGGTCGGGATGGCGGCAAGGCGAACATGGCCGGACAGGCCGCTTCGGGCGGCGCGCATTTCCTCTTTCAGCGTGCGGGCATCGCCGACAATGCGGCGCGCCCATTCAAGTACGCGCTGGCCTTCGGGCGTCAGGCCCTTGAAGCGCTGGCCGCGATTGACCAGCATGACGCCAAGCTCGCCCTCCAGCGTCTTGATGGCGGCCGACAGCGTTGGCTGGCTGACCCCGCATTCTTCCGCCGCCTTGGCGAAATGTCCTGCCTTGGCGAGCGCGATGAAAAATTCCAGCTTGTCGATCATGGCGCCTTTTGGGCGGGCCTGCGGCCCGGGCTGAGCGTATCGTCGCGGCAAATTGGCTGATCCGGCGCATCCTGTCCATTGCAGGGCGCGAGAGCGATTGCGCAAAGCCATGTTGCCGCGCTAGCCTGCGGCCAGACCCAATCACATCCAACAGGTGAAATCATGTCTGCCAGCCTCCCTGACCGCCGCTCAGCCGCCATCGCCCGCGGTGTCGGCGTCGTCACGCAAGTTTATGCCGACCGTGCCGAAAACTCGGAAATCTGGGATGTGGACGGCAAGCGCTATATCGATTTCGGCGCAGGCATTGCGGTGGTCAACACCGGCCACCGGCATCCGCGCGTCGTGGCCGCGGCGCATGCGCAGATCGACCGCTTCACCCATACCTGCCATCAGGTGGTGCCCTATGAGAACTATGTGGCTTTGGCCGAGCGGCTGAACGCCTTGGTGCCGGGCCCGGAAGCCAAGAAGACGATGTTTGTCACCACCGGGGCCGAGGCGCTCGAAAACGCCGTCAAGATCGCCCGCGCCGCCACCGGCCGCAATGCGGTGATCGCCTTTTCGGGCGGCTTCCATGGCCGCACCTTCATGGGCATGGCGATGACCGGCAAGGTGTTCCCTTACAAGGCCGGCTTTGGTTCAATGCCTGCCGATGTCTATCATGCGCCCTTCCCCATGGCGCTGCACGGGGTGACCGAGACCGACGCGCTGGCCGCGCTCGAGCGGCTGTTCAAGGCCGATGTCGATCCGGCCCGGGTGGCGGCGATGGTCATCGAACCGGTGCAAGGCGAAGGCGGCTTTTACGTCACGCCGAAGGCGTTCATGAAAAAGCTGCGCGCGCTGTGCGCCCAGCACGGCATAATGCTGATCCTCGATGAGGTGCAGCCCGGCTTTGCCCGCACCGGCACGATGCTGGCCGTAGAACAATATGATATTGCGCCTGATCTGGTCACCATGGCCAAGGGTTTGGCC
>JBATMU010000002.1:0-13080 GCA_049289995.1 Rhizobiaceae bacterium
ATTGGGTGCAAACGGGGTCATCGCCTTCCATCCAGATGAAAAACCAGCCAAGAAATTTACACGCCGGAAGGAAGTCAAAATGGGTTGCGCCGGCAACGGTCTTGTAGCGGCCGCCGATCGCGGCAGCGACATGGTCGGCAGGCAGGCCAGCCGGCATTGTGTGCAAGTCGCCGAGATTGAGGATAAGGACCGGATCGGCAATGGTTTCGAGGCTCGCTTCGTTGAGTGCCGGAACGAATCCCGGATCGATGGCGATAAACCGTTTGATCCGCTTGTCGGCATAGCCGGCATTGAAACGGGCGGCATCAATCGCATGCAGATCAACATGGCCCGGAATGAGCGTATTGCCTTTGGCCAGCCAGGGGCAACCGATCACATCAGGATTTGCATCACAAAAACTGGCCAGCTTTCCTGCCTCATAGCGGGCGCCCGCCAGGTTCAGCATCACAGCGCCGCCCAACGAAAAGCCGAGCGCCGTGACATCGCTGGTGTCGACAAGCGAACCCAGCGCCGTTGTTGCTGAGATGGCGTCAAGCAGGCCGCTGATATCGGCCGGCCTTTGCCACATGGCCGGAATCGTCGTTTCGGGGGTGGAATCGCCGGAGGTTGATCCCTGATGGTTCGGGATGGCAACGACATGGCCTTGCGCCGCAAGCCGGCGGGCCAGCCACGCCAGACTTGCTGCATTGCCGCCCGAGCCATGCGACACCACCACCAACGGGTGCTTTCCCTTTTCCGGCTGGGCGTCACACCGCATGATTTCGCCCTTGAAGACGATATTGCCGCCGACATTGTCCGGCATTCCGCCATTGACAGCCGGATAAAACAGCAGGCTCTGGATTAGGCGGTCGCGGTGCGGAGCTTCAAAGGTAAAACTCATGACGCCGGTTTCACCGGCATTGGCGAGGTCCGGGGCAAAAATTGCGGCCAGCAAAAATGCGCTGGCCGCCTTGATGGTTTTCAGATTCATTGCGGTGCTCCTTGTTAGAATTGCACCCCGAATTTGCAGTGCCGAACCAGCAGAAACGTCCTCCAACATGATTGAGGACGTTTACAATCGCGTTCTGGTACATATCAGCTCGCACCATGCTTGAGATTCCTGTCGCCCTCATCCTGTCAGCCGCCTTGTCGCTTCTCGCAGTCAATCTTTGGCGAAAGCGAAAAGAGTACACTTCTGTCATGCCATTTCTGGCTCTCGCCCTGCTTGCCGCCCTGCAGGCGTTGCTGGTGAGTTTGCGGTGGGATTTCGGCATCGGAGAATTGCGCTTCGTGCAGGTCATTGTCGCCTCGGCTTTGCCGGGAACGGCTTGGCTGACTTTTCAGGCTGCGGTATCGGGCCGCGCATTCGCGGACCCGGCAAATGTCTTGCACATCCTGTCGCCGGTCATCGTCGGCATCGCCATTTTTGTGATGCCGGATGCCATCGACATCATCCTGGTTGCCAGCTTTCTCATCTACGGCGCATTGTTTTTCCAACTCGGCCGTGCCGGAGATGCGAGCTTTGACCGGACGGCGTTCAACGGCATGTTCGACATGCGCCTGGCGATCAGGCTTCTTGCCTTCATGTTGTTGGGCTCCGCCCTTGTCGACATTCTGGTGCTATTTGATTTTCTGCGCGTTGGTGGCGGGCATGCGGCCTGGCTGATCGGGATTGGCAATCTGGTCTGGCTACTGGCGCTGGGAAGCGCGGTGGCGCTCGGCAGTCAGAGCCTGTCGATTCAACCGGAGGAGCCGGAGACCGCGCCGTCAGTACCGGCCATGGAAGAAGATCATCTCATTGCCGCCAAGATAGGCAACCTTCTTGCGGAAACCCCGCTGATCAAGGATCCAAGCCTCACCCTGTCGCGCATCGCCCGGCGCGCCGGGCTGCCGGTCCGGTCAGTATCAAATGCAATCAACCGCGTGCACGGCTGCAATGTCTCGCAATACATCAACACGCTGCGCGTCAATCGCGCCTGCAGCCTGCTGCGGGGAACGGACATGAGCGTAACCGAAGCCATTTACGCAAGCGGCTTCCAGACAAAATCCAATTTCAACCGGGAGTTCCTCAGGGTGACCGGCATGACGCCAAGGGACTGGCGAAAGGCAAACGGTCCGCAGAGTCCCGCGCAAAGTTAGGCTTTCAATTGCGCCACGTCTTGGCGCTTTCAGAAAACGCGTCGCCTTTTCACTCGCCCTCGCCGAATTTTGCGGCGATCAGCGCTTCCAGCGCATCCAGCACTTCGGCGCGCTGCGGGCCGGACGCCGCAACGTGGATGCAGCAGCCGGGGCTGGCGGCCAGCATCATCAGGCCCATGATCGAAGCGCCGCCGACGGTGACGCCATCCTTGGAGACTTCGACCTCCGCATCAAAGCCGCTGGCGGTCTGGACGAATTTCACCGAGGCGCGGGCGTGCAGGCCGCGCATGTTGATGATCTCGAAATCGCGTTCGAGCTTTTCAGCGTCAGCGCTCATTTGGCGTTGAGCACCTGGCTGGCGATGTTGATGTATTTCTTGCCGGCCGTCTGGGCTTCAACCAGCGCCATTTCCATGTCGTTGGATTTGCGCACGCTGGTCAGCTTGATGAGCATGGGCAGGTTCATGCCGGCGATGACTTCGACACGCCCGGCCTCCAGTACCGAAATCGCCAGGTTGGAGGGCGTGCCGCCGAACATGTCGGTGAGCACGATAACACCATGGCCGTCATCGGCAAGGCCTACGGCGGCGACAATATCCTTGCGCCGCTCTTCCATGTTGTCGTCAGCGCCAATACAGACCGTCGCAAACCCGGATTGCGGGCCGACAACGTGCTCAACGGCATTGCGGAATTCGTCGGCCAGCTGACCGTGCGTCACAAGCACGAGTCCGATCATTGTTTGACGACTCCCGTCACGACCGTTTGCCGGTCCCTGATTGTCTTGCCTTGGCCGGCATTCCGGCGGGACCGCTATCTTGTCGAGGCGCGGCCCGTTGACAAGCCCAAAATTGAGGCAGCGCACCGCCATTTTGGCGCATGGCCGCCTAGCGTTGCGGCAAGGGCCGCGAAAACAGCCAGGATTCGGCGGCCAAAGCCGACGCAGGCGATGACCGGGCCGGCAAGCGCAGACGCGGAATGCCAATACCTGCCAGCATCAAAACCCCGGCTTCCTCAAGGCGCGGCGCCTCGGCTTGCGGCACAAGCACCAATGCCGCATCGATGCGGGCCGATTTGAGCCAGTCAACCGCAACGGGCCCGGGTCCGCGCAACTCGGCCAAACCCGCAATGACCGGCGGCGCATGGCCAATCAGCGCGCCGCCGCAGTTTTCAAGCAGGAGCTGGTCGTCGCCAAGCAACGCCGCATGGCGCCCTGCCAGCCGGGCGCGATGCAAGAGCTCCAGCCCCAGAATTGTCTTGCCGCTGCCCGACGGGCCGGTGATCAACAATCCGCGGTCGTCCAGAACCAGGCAGGTGGCATGGACATTGGACGCCGCCATTCAGGCCGCTGCCGGCAGCGCGATGACAAAGCGGGCGCCGCGCACATCGCCCGGTTTGGCGCCGGCAATGTTTTCCGCAGTCAGCGTGCCGCCATGCGCCTCGATGATCTGGCGGCTGATTGACAGGCCGAGGCCGGAATTCTCGCCGAAGGATTCGGCCCCCGGCCTGTCGGTGTAGAAGCGCTCGAATATCCGCTCGATGCTTTCCGCGCGGATGCCGGGGCCGTTGTCGTCCACGGTGACGACCATGCGCTTGCCGAGCCTTGACAGCGAAATGACGATGCGGCCTTCAGCCTCCGGGACGAAGGAACGGGCGTTTTCGATCAGATTGACCAGAACCTGTCCCAGCCGCGATTCATGGCCGTCAACCAGATAGCCCTTGGCGCCTTGCGGCAGCTTGGCAATTTTCTGCTCGATGCGGACCGGCTTCTTGTGCCGCGAGGCGCCGCCGGTCATCTGCACAACATCGGCCAACAGCTTGCCGAGATCGACGCGGCCGGCGGTTTCACGTCCGAGTTCAGCATCGAGCCGCGAGGCGTCGGAAATGTCGGAAATAAGCCGATCGAGGCGGCGCACATCGTGCTGGATGACGTCGAGAAGGCGCTTTCGCGATTCCTCGGTCTTGGCGAGCGGCAGGGTTTCCACAGCGCTTCTAAGCGAAGTCAGCGGATTTTTCAGCTCATGGCTGACATCTGCGGCAAAACGCTCAATGGCTTCGATCCGGGCATAGAGCGCGTTGGTCATGTCGCGCACAGCCACCGACAAATTGCCGATCTCATCCTGGCGGTCGGAGAAATCCGGAATTTCCTCGCGTGACTTTACGCCGTGGCGCACGCGGATGGCGGCTTCCGACAGGCGGCGCAGCGGCCGGGCAATGGTGGAGGCCAACAGCATGGACAGGATTGCGGTCACCATGGCGGCCACGCCGAAAACCCGGAAAATGGCCTTGCGTTCGGCAGCGACAATCCGGTCGATGTCGCCGCCTTCGGTTGACAGCATCAGCACGCCGAGAATGGCACGGTAACGCTGGACGGGGACGGCCACCGAGACGATGAGCTCGCCCTTTTCGGAGAGCCGGGTGACGGTGGCCGGGCTGCCGGTCAGCGACTTCATCACTTCGGGAAAGCCCGCACCATTGCCGCCCGGCTCCTCTCGGTAAACCGGCAGGTCGCCGCGCTGGAAAATGCCGGAGACCGACTTGGAGATGCGGTCCATCAAGCCCGGCTCGGCGTCATCAAGCGGCGGCAGGTCATAACGCAGGATCTGGCCGCCCGAATACAGGTGCCGGGAATCAACGAGCAGATTGGCGTCACGGTCAAAGATGCGGGCGCGAATGCGGGTCGGCGAAATCAGCCGCCGCAGGAAGGGCGCCACGCGCTCGGGATTGATGGGGAATTCGAGGCTGTCGATCTGGTCGCTTTCCGGGCCGATTTCCTGGCCGGCCTGCAGTTCGAGCAGCTTTTCGGGATCAATGCGGATGGCGTCGGTTTCAACGGTGGCGGACGCTGCCACCGCGCCGGCGATGATTTCGCCCTGGGTCATCAGGCTTTCGACGCGCGCGTCAATCAGCCCTTCGCGAAACTGGTTCAGATAGAGAATGCCGGACACCAGCACGACAAGCGCTGCCAGATTGAGATAGAGAATGCGGCGCGTCAGGCTGGAAAAGACATAATTCTGCAAGAAGCGGTGCAACGCGCCGCCCCTTGCCGTCTTTGCCGGACCCTGATCGGTCACTTCTGCCATTTCCAAGCCAATCCGCCGGTGATTTGCATGCCCGCCGGGCGAAGCCGCCCGGCCTGAAAACAGGCATTGGCGCAGGATTTGGCCGAAACTGCGTCAAGCCTCGCGGAAACGGTAGCCCACTCCGTAAAGCGTCTCAATCATTTCGAAGTCATCATCGACGACCTTGAACTTCTTGCGCAGCCGCTTGATGTGGCTGTCTATGGTGCGGTCATCAACATAAACCTGTTCATCATAGGCCGCATCCATCAGCGCATCGCGGCTTTTGACCACGCCAGGGCGCTGGGCCAGCGCATGCAGGATCAGGAATTCGGTGACGGTCAGCGTGACCGGCTCGCCCTTCCACGTGCAGGTATGGCGCTCCTGGTCCATGACCAACTGGCCGCGCTCCAGCGATTTCTGCTGCTGGGCAGGCTGTTTGGCGGACGGATCCTTGGCGGCGGCGCGGCGAAGGACCGCACGCACCCGTTCGACCAGCAGGCGCTGGGAGAACGGCTTGGTGATGAAGTCATCCGCGCCCATTTTCAGGCCGAACAGTTCGTCGATCTCGTCATCCTTGGAAGTCAGGAAAATGACCGGAAGATCGCTCTTCTGGCGCAGGCGGCGCAAAAGCTCCATTCCGTCCATGCGCGGCATCTTGATGTCGAAGATGGCGAGATTGGGCGGACGCGAGGCCAGGCCCTCGAGGGCGGACGCCCCGTCGGTATAGGTCTCGACCCGGTAGCCTTCGCTTTCAAGGGCGATGGATACCGAAGTGAGAATATTGCGGTCGTCGTCGACGAGCGCGATTGTTGCCATGTCGAAAGTCTCCCTCATGACCGGCTCCCGTTTCGGAAATCGAATACGGGCTTGTGGAGGACAAACTGGGCACAAAATGTGGCACAGCTTTATCGCCATGTCACATCGGTTCGGCCATTTGTCCATTGGCCTTCCGCCTTGTAAGTGGCGCGGGCGTGGATTTCCTTGGGCAAAAAAGCGGAAAAATTTTACCAAGCAGAAAAATACCGGGCCATTCTAACCGATTTAAAAAAATTCTAAAATCTTTAAATCGATTAATGATTTGATATCATGTGCAATTTCTGCCCAAGAGCGCTTCGCCACAAGTGAGGAGAAGCCGGTTTGCCCATTGCGGCTGCGGCAAGGCGAGCAAGAGGGAAATCACCATGACGGAAACCGGCATTCGCAATCCCGCCTTCGGACTGGACAAATCCGGCCTCAAAACGGCCGGACGGATTTATTTCAATGTTCTGGAGGCCGAGCTTTGCGAACAGGCGATCACGCGTGGTGAAGCGAAGCTGACCGCGCAAGGCGCGCTGGTGGCGCTGACCGGCCAGCACACCGGCCGATCTGCCAAGGACAAGTTCGTCGTCCGCGACGCCTCAACCGATGGCCAGATCTGGTGGGACAACAACAAGCCGATGACGCCGGAGCATTTTGCCGTGCTCAAGGCCGACATGGCCGCCCATGCCGCCAGCAAGGACCTGTTCGTCCAGGACCTGACCGGCGGCGCCGACAAGAGCCATGCCCTGCCGGTGCGCGTGGTCACCGAACTTGCCTGGCATTCGCTGTTCATCCGCAATCTCCTGATCCGGCCGGAACGGGCGGCGCTTGAAAGCTTCGTCCCGTCGATGACCATCATCGACCTGCCGTCGTTCAAGGCCGATCCTCAGCGGCATGGCTGCCGGACCGAGACGGTTATCGCCGTCGATCTGGCTTCACGCACCGTTTTGATCGCCGGCACGTCCTATGCCGGAGAAATCAAGAAGTCGGTGTTCACCGCGCTCAACTACATCCTGCCCGCCAAAGGCGTCATGCCGATGCATTGCTCGGCCAATACCGGCCATGGCGGCGATGCTGCGGTGTTTTTCGGCCTGTCGGGCACCGGCAAGACCACGCTGTCGGCGGATCCGTCGCGCCTATTGGTCGGCGATGACGAACATGGCTGGGGACCGGACGGCATCTTCAATTTCGAGGGCGGCTGCTACGCAAAAACCATCCGGCTGTCGGCGGAAGCCGAACCCGAGATTTACGCCACCACGCAGCGCTTTGGCACGGTTCTGGAAAATGTCATCCTTGACGAGGCCCGCAACCCGGATTTCAACGATGGCAGCCTGACCGAAAACACCCGCTGCGCCTATCCGCTGCATTTCATTCCCAATGCCTCGGAAACCGGCCGCGCCAACCACCCGCGGAACATCATCATGCTGACGGCGGATGCCTTCGGCGTGCTGCCGCCCATCGCCAAACTGACTCCCGCCCAGGCCATGTACCATTTCCTGTCGGGCTATACCGCCAAGGTTGCCGGCACCGAAAAGGGGGTGACCGAGCCGGAAGCGACATTCTCGACCTGTTTCGGCGCGCCGTTCATGCCCCGGCACCCGTCCGAATACGGCAATCTGCTGCGCGAGCTGATCGCCCGGCATGGCGCCGATTGCTGGCTGGTCAATACCGGCTGGACCGGCGGCGCCTATGGCACGGGACGACGCATGCCGATCAAGGCGACGCGCGCGCTGCTTGCCGCCGCCCTTGACGGATCCTTGAAGTCCTCCGCGTTCCGCACCGATCCGAATTTCGGTTTTGCCGTTCCGGTCACGGTTCCCGGCGTGGACAGCGCCATTCTCGATCCGCGCTCAACCTGGGCCGACATGGCGGCCTATGACCGGCAGGCTGCAAAGCTTGCCGGAATGTTCACCGCCAATTTCGAGAAATTCGAAAGCCATGTCGATGAGGGCGTGCGCGAAGCCTCGCCCAAGGCGGCCTGAGGCAGCGTCCGGATCGTGAGCAAAGGCGCGGGGGCGGTCCCGCGCCCTTTGCCATCATTTCATTTGCAGCGTCTGGCCGAACAATTGCTTGATGCCGGCCTGCGGCAGCGTGCGGTAGTCGCAGGAAATCCCCGGACCGTCCGTATCATAGCAAGTCACCACCTGGCCGCTGGGCAGGCGGCATTTGTGGCCGCCAGCGCTGACCATGGTAAGCGTTCCGCCGGCAGCGCGGCAGCGCGCGTCGAATGTGCCGATGGAAATGGTGGAAGACACCGATTTGGCGGCGGCAGGCGAAAGCCCTGCGGCCAGGGCAAAGGCGATTGCGGCGGCGCGGGCAGTTCTGTTGGTCATGGTGTTCATCGTCAGCTCCTTTTGGCAAATGCCGGAATTCGTCCCTGAGCGTCAGAAGACCCGGATTTCCGCTGCCGCGCATCTCCCGCACGGGGGAGCCTTTTCATTCGGCTTGCGCAATGGCACAAACCGGCCATGGCAAAACATGTGAAGCTTGAATTTCTGGAACGGCCACCAGCGGAGATGGCAGAACGGGCAGCCGAATTCCGAGCAATGATGGCCAAGCGCCGCACAGTCCGGACATTTTCGGACCGTCCTGTGCCGCGCTCGCTGATAGAGGATTGCGTGATGACCGGGGCGAGCGCGCCGTCGGGCGCCAACCAGCAGCCTTGGACCTTCGCCTGCATTTCCGACCCTGACACCAAGCGGCAGATCCGGCTGGCAGCCGAGGAAGAGGAGCGGGCCTTTTATGCGGGCCGCGCCCCTGACGACTGGCTGGAGGCCTTGGCGCCGATCGGCACCGATGCCGACAAGCCGTTTCTTGAAACCGCGCCATGGCTGATCATCATCTTCGCGCAGCGCTGGGGCGAAACGCCCGAAGGCAAGAAGATCAAGCATTATTATGTGCCGGAATCCGTCTCCATCGCCACAGGAATGCTGATTGCCGCACTTCACAACGCAGGGCTTGCCACGTTGACCCATACACCCTCGCCAATGGGTTTCCTCAACACGATCTGCAAGCGTCCCGAAGCCGAGAAAGCGCTGATCCTGCTGGTTGCCGGTTATCCGGCGGAGGGCACAATGGTGCCCGACATCACGCGCAAGCCGGCAGGCAAGGTGATCGTGTGGAACCCGTAACCAACCCAACCGGCCTCAAGGTCAATGCGCGGATCACTATCGCCGAACAGCTGTTGTCGGAGGATTTCATCCGTTCGGCCGGACCGGGCGGGCAGAATGTCAACAAGGTGGCGACCGCCGTACAGCTTCGCTTCGACGCGGCAGGATGCGAGGCCTTCGATGAATTCGTCCGGGCGCGGCTCTACACTCTTGCCGGCCAGCGATTGACCAAGGATGGCGTCATCATCATCGAGGCGAGCCGGTTCCGCACACAGGAGCGCAACCGGGCCGATGCGCGCGAGCGGCTTGCGGCGCTGGTGGCCAGGGCGGCCGAACCGCCGCCGCCGCCGCGCAAGAAAACGCGGCCAACCAAGGCGTCCATCGAACGCCGCCTCAAGGCCAAGACCGGACGGTCAGCGATCAAGAAAGGCCGCGGCCGCGTTGGCGAGGATTGATTGCGGGGCCGGCCAAATGCCGCTTTGAACTCCGGCCGCCTTGTGCAAGAATCCGGCAACCCCAAGATAGGAGATTTTTCCATGAAACTGTTTGATTTCGTCAAGAACGTCGGCAAGAAGCTCGGCATCGGCGATGACGAAACCCCGCCGGCCGCAGATGCCTTGAAGAAGGAACTGGATTCGCACAATCTTGGCACCGAACATGTCAGCGTAAAGATCGAAGGCGACAAGGTTGTTCTGGCCGGTGTCGTCAAGGATCAGTCGATCTTCGAGAAGGCCATCATCGCGGTCGGCAATACGCTCGGCATTTCCAAGGTCGAGGCGGCCGAGTTACAGGTCATCGCACCCGATTCCGGCCTGAAGCTGGATGCAGGCGTTGACTTGACAGCTCTGGTTGCTGCCGCCACGCCCGCCAAGGAGCCGGTGCTGCACACTGTCAAGAAGGGCGAGAACCTCTGGAAGATCGCCGAGGCGCATTACGGCAAGGGCAAGGGCGCCAAGCACGAGCTGATCTTCGCCGCCAACAAGCCTATGCTGAAACACCCTGACAAGATCTATCCCGGCCAGGTGCTGCGCATTCCCGATCTCGCAACAGCCTGATCCCGACCTTTTTGCCATATTCAAGGGTGCGGCAGGCCGTGCCCTTGACCGGGTCCCGCCATGCTGGTTCTGCCCAAAGGCGTCCGCCACATTCCGCGCCACCTTGATGGTGATGCACAGGCCGCACTTTTGGCCGACATCCGCAGGGTCGCTGCTGCCGCACCGCTGTTCACCCCGGTCATGCCGAAAACCGGCAAGGAAATGAGCGTCAGGATGACCAATTGCGGGCCGCTCGGCTGGGTCACCGATCAACAGGGCGGCTACCGCTACCAGAAAACCCATCCGGTAACGGGAGCGCCGTGGCCAACGATACCCGAATCGCTGCTGGCGCTATGGGAGGACGTGTCGGGTTTTGACAAGCCGCCGGAAGCCTGTCTCGTCAACTTTTATGCCGAGACCGCCAAAATGGGCCTGCATCAGGACCGTGACGAACAGGATTTTTCGGCGCCGGTGCTGTCGGTTTCGCTCGGTGATTCCTGCCTGTTCCGGGTTGGCGGCACAAAGCGCGAAGACAGGACCGTTTCCTTCCGTCTCGACAGCGGGGACGTGCTGCTCTTGGGCGGCGAAAGCCGGCTGTGCTTTCATGGCTTCGACCGGATCTATCCGTCCACTTCTGCATTGTTGAAAGATGGCGGGCGGATCAATCTCACCCTTCGGCGTGTTACACACTGACAATTTGCTCACGAGGCGCGGCATGGCTGAAGATGCGGATTGGACTTCGATATTCGAGCCGGCAAAGCCCGGCCTGCGCGACATCGCCAGCGAATTGCGCACCATGATCCGGGCCACCCTGCCCGACTGCGAGGAAGTGGCGCGACCAGGTTACAAGGCGGTATCTTTCGGCAGCGGGTCTTCCGCAATGAAGGACGCCGTTTTCTACCTCATGGCCCACAAGAACCATGTCAATCTGGGATTTTACAATGGCGCGGACCTGAGCGATCCGGACGGACTGCTGGAAGGCACGGACAAGGCCATGCGCCATGTGAAAGTGCCGGACCGCGCGCGGTTCGAGGCAATCGCAGCACTGCTCCGGCGTGCGGTCAAAGCTTCCTCAGCGCCACGTCCTTGACCAGATGATCGTCGCCCTTGCGCAGGATGAGATCGGCGCGCGGCCGGGTCGGCACGATGTTTTCGCGCAGGTTCTTCAGGTTGATATTGGTCCACAGGCCTTCTGCGATGGCCAGTGCGGCATCATCCGTCAGCGCCGCATAGCGGTGGAAGAAGGATTGCGGATTGCGGAACGCGGTTTCGCGCAGCCGCATGAAGCGGTCCACATACCATTTATGGATCAGCTCTTCTTCGGCATCGATATAAATTGAGAAATCGAAAAAGTCAGACACCACCGGCACCGCCTTGCCATCGGCAGGCAGGTCGCGGCGCGTCTGCAAGACGTTGATGCCCTCGAAAATCAGGATGTCCGGCTGGTCGATGGTGATGAATTCGCCAGGCAGAACATCATAGGTGAGGTGCGAATAGATGGGTGCCCGCACATTGCGCGCACCTGCCTTGATGGCCGACAGGAACAGCATGATCGAGCGGAAGTCATAGCTTTCCGGAAAGCCCTTGCGGTCCATCATGTTTTCGCGGCGCAGATGTTCGTTGGTGTGCAGGAAGCCGTCAGTGGTGACCAGATCGACCACCGGGCTCGACGGCCAGCGGGCCAGAAGCTCCTTGAGCACGCGCGCCGTGGTCGATTTGCCGACCGCCACCGAGCCGGCAATGCCGATGATGAAAGGGGTCTTGATGGCGTCATCGACATTGAGAAAGCGCTTGCGCTGCTGGAACAGCAATTGACTGGCTTCGACATGCGCCGACAGGAGCCGCGACAGCGACAGATAGATGCGCCGCACTTCTTCAAGATCAACAGGGTCGTTGAGCGAGCGCAGCCGCTTGACCTCGTCAGCCGACAGCGTCAGCGGCGTGTCGGCGCGGAACCCGGCCCAGCGCTCGGCGGAAAAATGCCGGTAGGGCGAATATTTCTGTTCCGGCGCAAGCTGGTCCATGCCGGTCTGCCCTTCCCTGTGGCCCGAAAACCCGGCTTACCAGCCTAGTCCTTCGGGCGCGCCGCCTTTTCAGCGAGGCCGGATTGGCTTGTGCGCCGCTCCAGCTCCGCCATTACGTCGGCCAATGGCACCTTGGCCAAGGCCAGCACGACAAGCCAATGATAGAGGAGATCAGCGCTCTCGGAAACGAGACCTTTGTCGTCACCCGAGACGGCGGCAATCACCGTTTCAACCGCCTCTTCGCCCAACTTTTTTGCGGCGCGCGGCTGACCGCTTGCAATCAACTTGGCTGTCCAGGACGACGCATCGCCCGAAGCGGCGCGGGCAGCGATGATCCGTTCAAGGTCTTCAAGGGTGAAGCGCGCCAAAGTCCCGTCCTGTCATTGCCCGGTTTCAAGCCCGTCGAGCCGCATGGCGAGCCCGGCTGCCGCCATGTGCCTTTTTGCCTCGCCAATCGTATAGGTTCCGAAGTGGAAAATCGAGGCGGCGAGAACGGCCGTCGCATGGCCATCCCTGATGCCTTCGACCAGATGATCCAAGTTTCCGACGCCGCCCGAGGCGATGACCGGCACGCGCACTGCATCGGCCACAGCCCGCGTGAGAGCCAGATCATAGCCGGATTTCGCGCCGTCGCGGTCCATCGAGGTCAACAGGATTTCGCCCGCGCCGAGCTCCGCCATCTTGCAGGCGAATTCAACTGCATCAATGCCGGTCGGCGTGCGGCCGCCATGGGTGAATATGTTCCAGCGATCCACTTCGCCGGGCAGCGACACTTTCTTGGCGTCAATCGCTACCACGATGCATTGATTGCCGAACTTGTCGGCGGCTTCGGCGATGAAATCCGGGCGGTTCACGGCGGTTGTGTTGACCGACACCTTGTCGGCGCCAGCCAGCAGCAATTTGCGGATATCGGACAATTGCCGCACGCCGCCGCCAAC
>JBATMU010000003.1:0-2413 GCA_049289995.1 Rhizobiaceae bacterium
CAGATCACGCCCGGCAATGCGTGCGAGGCGTTCCTTGATCTCGTCCGGTTCCAATTCCTTCGCCTGCCGCCCTGCAGCGGCGCGGAGGGCCGCCAGCCCGGCGCTGAGATGGCCCTGCCCCTCTTCCCGGGCCTCGGCCCAGGCATCGCGCGCCAGCTCCAACCGCTCGCGCATTTCGGCAAACACGGCCTTTGCGGGGTCTGATGCCGGAGGGGGCAGAATAGTACGCTAAGGGGGTTTGATCACCTTTTGGGCCATCTGTATTCTCCGGTGAGAAGGATGTGGGCCCATCCGAGCGGCGAGATGTGCGCCAGCAGGTCAGGTGAGCAATCCAAACCATTGCGGCGGCGGCTGGCGACAGCCTGACCGAGGTGCTTGGTGTTCCAGTAAATGATGATGGTTGTGAGCAGGTTCAGCCCGGCCATCCTGAAATGCTGCCCTTCACTTGTCCGATCGCGGATTTCACCTTGGCGGCCAATGCGCAGGGCATTCTTGAGGGCGTGATGTGCTTCGCCCTTGTTCAAGCCGATCTGGGCGCGACGTTGCATGTCGGCGTCCAGCAGCCAGTCGATGATGAACAGCGTCCGTTCGACCCGTCCGATTTCACGTAGCGCGACGGCCAACTCATGCTGCCGGGGATATGCAGAGAATTTTCGCAAGAGTTGGCTTGGGGGCATTGCGCCCGCCACCATGGTGGCCGCGCTGCGCAGGATATCTGGCCAATTTGAGCTGATAACGTGTTCCCTGACCTTGCCGCCGATCAAACCCTTCAGTTCTTTCGGGCAAGCTGACGGATCGAAAAGGTAAAGGCGCTTGGATGGCAGATCCCGGATGCGGGGGATGAACTGAAAGCCCAGAAGGGCGGTGACGGCGAAGACGTGGTCGGTGAAGCCGCCGGTGTCGGCATACTGTTCGCGGATTTTCTGGCCTGCGTCGGTCATCAACAAACCGTCCAGAATGTAGGGCGCTTCGTTCACCGTGGCCGGGATGGTCTGGGTGGCGAAGGGACCGAACTGGTCGGAGACATGGGTGTAGGCTTTCAATCCGGGTTCATGGCCGTATTTGGCGTTGATCAGATTCATCGCTTCGCCCTGGCGCGTGGTGGGGAAGAATTGCCCATCACTGGACGCGCTGGTGCCACCGCCCCAGAACCGTGCCATTGGCAAGGCGGATTGGCCTTCGATCACCATGGCCAGGGCGCGCGCCATCGCCTCGCTTTCTACATGCCACCGCGACAAGCGCGACAGTTGGAAATAGTCGTGGGTGTTTGTGGCCCCGGCCATTTTGCTGAGGCCGAGGTTCAGTCCTTCAGCCAGCAATACATTCAGCATGCCGACCCTGTCCTTGCATGGGACGCCCGTGCGCAGATGGGTGAAGGCCTCGGTAAAGCCGATCTCGTCATCCACTTCGAGCAGCAGGTCGGTGATCCTGATCTCTGGCAGGCGTTTGTAAAGATCGAGCACCATGGCGTCGGCCTCTTCGGGAACATTGGCAGTCAAGCGGTCGATCTTGAGCACGCCGTCTTCGATTGAGCCTCCCGGAATGGCACCGGCCCTGGTGGCGCGGGCCAGTCGTTGCAAGCCTTCAGCCAAACGAGATTTGCGATCTGCCAGCCAGGTTTCCGGCTCATATGGCATGGCCAGTCTTGGCGTTGCCCTGGCAACTTCGGTCGGAACCAGCGCGTCCTTGAGGTCGCCATACCTGCGGGAATGGGCAAGCCAGATGTCGCCAGCTCTGAATGCATCGCGCAAGTGGCACAAGACAGCGACCTCCCAGAGGCGGTGCCCATCGTCTTTATTCAGGTGCCGATGCCATTTCGAGGCGCGGCGCAGAAAGGTCAGCGGGCGGTCGCCGGTGGTTTCCGTTCCCGCGACGATGCTGGCAGCGGCCAACAACGGTTCAGCAACCGGGGCGGCATGAATATCAAGCGCCTGCAGCATGCGCGGTGCATAACGTCGGAAGCGATGATACCCGTGAACAACATGTGCCAGCGGATCGGCAGCCAATGTGTCGGTGAGTTGGGCAGCGGTAGCGACTAGCCCCCTGAGCGACAACCAGCCGCCTGCGTTTTGAACGGCATCGATGAGGGACGCTTGATCTTCATGTGCCTCCAGCAGCGCTGATCCAAAATTAGAGAAGCCATGCAATGTATCTTTCAAAGCAGCCTTGGCATCGTCTGCCCGGACATCGCATGCACGCTTTGCTTCGCGCCACGTTTTTCCAACGATACGATCGTGGGTCTCGACCACTGCGTCGGCAATGGCACTACGCCACTCCAAAGCGCAGACCGCGAGAATGGCAAGGCGACGATCACCTGAAATATCCCGCAAATCACCCGCGAAATACCGTTCACCTTGCCGTCGAAGGCGCGCGATGCGGTGGGGTTGCACACCAGACAGGATGGATGCGTGCA
>JBATMU010000004.1:0-3039 GCA_049289995.1 Rhizobiaceae bacterium
CCATAAGGCCGGGGCTTGTCGCCGTCGGCGCGCGCCGGACGCTCCTTGCGGGGTGCATCCTCGCGCGGCGAGGTGGACAGGCGGCCAAGCGCGTCTTCACGGCTGACCGGACGCTTTTTCTTGCGCTCAGGCGGCGAAGACGAAATCCAGCCATCGCGGGTTTTCGGGATGGGCGGTTTTACATATTCCGGCGCCGCAGGCTTTGCATCGCGGGAGCCCGCCCCGAACGGACGCGAGACGCCGGCTTCAAAATTGGCGCCGGATTCTTCTATCAGCCGCTCGCCGAGTTGGTCGCGCAGATGGCGGCCCTTGAGTTCGCGCACCTCGCCATCGGCCATTTCGCCAAGCTGGAACGGGCCATAGGAAATCCGGATCAGCCTTGTGACCTCAAGGCCAAGCGCGCCCATGACGTTCTTGACTTCGCGGTTCTTGCCTTCCCTGAGACCGATCACCAGCCAGGCATTGGAGGCCTGTTCACGCTCAAGCGAGGCTTCGATGGAGCCATAGAACACGCCGTCTACCGCAATGCCGTCTTTCAGCGCGGCAAGCGCGGCCTGATCGACCTTGCCATGCACGCGCACCCGGTAACGGCGCAGCCAGCCGGTAGCGGGCAGTTCAAGCGTGCGGGCCAGTCCGCCGTCATTGGTCAGCAAAAGCAGGCCTTCGGTATTGATGTCGAGCCGGCCGATGGTGATGACGCGCGGCAGGTCTGTCGGCAACACGTCGAAAATCGTCTTGCGGCCTTCCGGATCCTTGTTGGTGGTCACCAGGCCGGCCGGCTTGTTGAACAGGAACAGCCTTGTGCGCTCGACTTCGGGGATCAGCTTGCCGTCAAGCTCGATCCGGTCGGACATGCGCACATTCAGTGCCGGCGAATTCAGCACGACGCCGTTGACCCGTACGCGTCCGGCGGCGATCAGCTCTTCGGCATCGCGGCGCGAGGAAATTCCGGCCCGCGCCAGCCGCTTGGCGATGCGCTCGGCGGGCTCATAGGGTGTGCGTTCGCGCTCGGCTGACAAGGGCCTTGGCGCAAAGCCGTCATGGGACTTCATGCCGTAGGAACGGCGCGGCGGGGCGCCGTCGGCCGAACCGCCGTGCGATTTCGAGCCGAAGGATTTTCCCGCGAACGGCTTGCCGCGCGGCTTGTCACCGAATGAGCGCTCGCCGCCTTCAGGCTTTGCGCTTTCGCGCTGCCGTTCTCCGAAGGACCGTTCGCTCTGCTTGCGCATTTCAACACTGCGCGGCTTGTCCCTGAAAGGGCGTTCGCCGCCATCCGGTTTTGAATTGTCCTTTTGCGGTCCCTCGGCACTGGCCGGGCGCGGCGAATAGGGCTTCTTGCCGTATTCCGGCTTGCCGGAATACGGCGCGCGCGGTTTGTCACCGAATGACCGCTCGCCACCTTCGGCGGGACGCGGGCTGTAGGGTTTTTTCGGCCGGTCGGTATTTTCCCCGGAAGGGCGGCCCGAATAGGGGCGATCCGGCTTGCCTGCAAAAGTCCGCTCGCCGCCTTCGCGTTTTTCGAAAGCCGGGCGCTCGGCGCCTTCAGCAGGGCGGCCAGAATACGGCTTCTTGCCCGCATAAGGCTTGGCATGATCCGGCTTGCCCGAATACGGTTTTCCCGCCCTCGCCGGGCGTTCGCCAGCAGGGGCTTCGCCAGCCTCGGCAGGGCGCGGGCTGTAAGGTTTCTTGCCGCCGCCTGCAAAAGGCTTTGCGCCAAACGGCTTGCCGCCGGACGGTTTGCCAAAAGCTGGCTTGCCGCCATCGCGCGGGCCCTTGCGGAAACCGGGTTTGCCGGAATTGCCGGGCTTTTTGTCGTCTGTTGTCATGGGGCCTTGCCTTTCGCACGGTTCCCTACCAAAGGGGACGGCGTGTTGCGAGGAAATTCCGGCTGATATGTCCAGTTTGCCGAAATCACCCGATCAAAGGCCTGATTTTCTCGGGGAAGCCTTCGCCGAGGCCGAGGCGGCGGCCTTGCGCGGCGAAGTTCCGGTCGGCGCGGTGCTGGTCATTGACGGAACGATTGTTGCCCGCGACGGCAACCGGACGCGGCAATTGTCCGACCCGACCGCGCATGCCGAAATTCTGGTGATCCGCGCGGCGGCGGCCGCCCTTTCGAGCCAGCGCACGCCTGACGCCGATCTCTATGTGACGCTGGAGCCCTGCACGATGTGCGCGGCGGCCATTTCCAATGCGCGCATCAGGCGGCTCTATTTTGCGGCGCGCGACGAGAAGGCCGGAGCGGTGGAAAACGGCGTGCGGTTTTTTGCCTCGCCCGCCTGCCAGCACGCGCCGGAAGTCTATTCCGGCTTGCAGGAAGGCCGGGCGGCACAGCAATTGCGCGAATTTTTCAAGGCGCGTCGCTGAAAATAGAACCGGAGCAAGGCGGGACGCCTCCAATCACGTCGTCCCGCCCTGCCCGGATTCCTGAGCCGGACCCAAAGGCTCTTGCGCCCTTTTCCCCGGACCGGCCCGCCCCCTGGAAACTATCTGACGATAACCGTCGTTCCGACTTTGACGCGTTCGAACAGGTCAACGACATCCTCGTTGCGCAGCCGGATGCAGCCCGACGAAACATTCTGGCCGATGGTCCACGGCGCATTGGTGCCGTGGATGCGGTAGAGCGTTGAGCCGAGATACATGGCGCGTGCGCCAAGCGGATTTTCCGGCCCGCCAACCATCAGGGCCGGCAGGATGCGGCCCTTGACCCGCTCGCGGGCGATCATTTCGGCCGGCGGCCGCCAATCGGGCCATTCGGCCTTGCGGGTGATCTTCTGGGTGCCTGACCACAGGAAGCCCTCCTTGCCGACACCGACGCCGTAGCGCCGCGCCGAGCCGCCCGCTTCGACCAGATAGAGAAATTTCGACGCGGTATCGATGACGATCGTGCCCGGCTTTTCACTTCCGGCATAGGAAACGGACTGCGGCAGGAAGGCGTCGTCCATGCGCGGCTTTGGATTGGCAGGCGCAATGGCCGCAGCAAGCTGTACCGGTTGGCTGGCAACCACGCCGCGCTTGGCGAGCTTGCGCTGCGGTGCAGGC
>JBATMU010000005.1:0-14048 GCA_049289995.1 Rhizobiaceae bacterium
GCCGCGCCGAATTTGAGGAAAGCCCGGCGGGCGGCGTCAACGCCTGTTTCGGCTTTGGTCTCTGCAGTCTTGCAGCCGCAGGATCCGTTCGAGGTGCAGCTCATTGCGAGACCCCTTTGACAAAGTCCGTCAGCGCCGACACCTCGTGCGGGTCGGGAACCGACATCGCCGCCGCACCGGTGATTTCCGGGCGTGAGGCATGGCATTCAAAGCAGTCCACCTTGACCGCCGCATAATCATGGCAGGAACGGCAGAAATGCCGCCCATCGGCCACCGTCACCGGCTTGCCGTCATCGCCGTTGACCGCATGGCAGGTGATGCATTCCTTGAGGCTGGCATCCGCGGTGCGCTCGCCGTCATGCACGGTCACGTCACGCTTGTGCTTGAGCAGCATCATGTGGTTGCGGCGCATGAAATCCGTATCGCGGATGCACTCAGCGCCCTTGGCGGCCGGCGGAATGGCCGGCTCCAGATTGCCCGCAGCCTCCTGCGCGAAGCCTGGATTTGCCGCACCAAGATTTGCGGCAAACAGGCTCACGGCAAAGATGAAAGCGAGTGTCAGGATCCGGCACAACCGCATGGCTTACTCCCCGAGGCCCATCTGGATGTAACCGGTCGGGCAGACATCCGCACAGATATGGCAGCCAATGCATTTGGCGTAATCGGTCTGCACATAGCGGCCGAGCGCGCGTTCCTTCTTCGGCACCCGGCTGACAGCCGTCTGCGGGCAATAGATCACGCAGTTGTCGCACTCGAAGCACATGCCGCAGGACATGCAGCGCTCGCCTTCCTTTTTGGCCTGCGCCTCGGAGAAGCCGATGATGCGTTCCTCGAAATTGCCGATCACATTGGCCGATTCGACGTGCTTTTCGTCGCGCTTGCCGCGTTCAACATAGGGGAAATGCCCCTTGAACAACAGCTTGTGATTGGCGATCTGCGACGACGAACGGTCCTCGTAATTGTGGATGGCGAACTTGGCTTCCGACGTGCCGCGGTTCTGGCCGGGAACATATTCGCCAAGATCGAGATTGCGCTGGTGCAATTCTTCCAGGAGGTTGAACTGGTGCACATCCACTTTCGGGCGCTTGTCGATTTCCTTGCCCGACAGATAGGTGGCGATGGTTTCGGACGCGATGCGGCCATGGCCGATGGCCGTGGTCAGCAGATGCGGGCGGATAATGTCGCCGCCGGCGAAATGCTTGTCCTTGTTCTTCACCTTGTAGCCGTTTTCGACCGCAATGAAGCCCTTGCCGTTGTCGAGCGTTTCAAGGCCGGCCGACAGATCACCCATCTGGCCGATGGCCGAAATAATGACATCGCAGGGGATCTCGAATTCGGTGCCCGGGCGGGCCACCGGCATCGTGCCCTTCATGTCGCATTCACACATCTTGAGCGCGATGGCCCGGCCATCGGCGTCCTTGATGACCTCAACCGGCATGACGCCGCCCTTGATGACCACGCCCTCGCGCAGCGCGTCTTCACGCTCGCGGGCGGCCGCCATCATCTTGTCGATCGGAAACAGCGAAGTGAGCGTTGCCTGCACGCCTTCGCGGCTCAGCGTGCCCGCCACGTCATGGGCTGTGTAGCCCAGCACTTCATGGCTGGCGATGTCCTTGGGATGGCTGGCCGAGATATGGCCGAGGCGGCGGGCAACCGAGGCGACGTCGATGGAGGTGTCGCCGCCGCCAACTACGACAATGCGCGGTGCGGTCGACAGGACCCAGCCATTGTTGAACGCGTCAAGGAATTCCACGCCCGTCATGCAGTTGACGGCGTCCGCGCCGGGAACCGGTAGCGGACGACCCTTCTGCGCGCCGACCGCCCAGAAGATCGCGTCGTAATCGGCTTCAAGCTGTTCGACCGAAATGTCGCGGCCGACCTTGGTGTTCAGCCGGGCTTCGACACCGGTGTCCAGGATGCGGCCGATTTCGGCGTCCAGCATGTCGCGCGGCGTGCGGTAGCCGGGAATGCCGAAGCGCATCATGCCGCCAAGCTTGTCGTGCGATTCAAAGATCGTCACGGCATTGCCGTCGCGGCGCAGGAAATAGGCGGCCGCGAGGCCGGCCGGGCCGCCGCCGATGACGGCAACGCGCCGTCCGGTGTCAGCTTGCGGCATGGGCAGCTTCAGGCCGTTGGTGATGGCGTAGTCGCCGACATATTGCTCAACGCCGTTGATGCCGACGAAATCATCGACTTCGTTGCGGTTGCAGCCGTCTTCGCAAGGGGCCGGGCAGACGCGGCCCATCGAAGCCGGGAACGGATTGGCCTCAACCATGCGCAGGAAGGCGTATTCCTGCCAGGCCTGGCCGGGAACCGGAGACTTGTCCTGGCCGCGCGCAATGGCGAGCCAACCGCGGATGTCATGGCCTGACGGGCATGAACCCTGGCACGGCGGCGTGCGGTGCACATAGGTCGGGCACTTGTGGGTATGATCCCCCTGGAAAATCTTTTCCTGGAGATTATCCCATTCCCACATGTTGGCCCCGCCCTTGAAGCGGGTGTGGGTGACCTTGGTCGGGTCAACGGTCTTGTTCGGATCAACTATCTCGTTCATGGGTTCCTCCCCGGCAGCGTTCAGGCTGCGTGATCGTGATTGTCCCGGGCTTGGGCCTGGATGGAGCCATCAAGCACGATGGCGTTGGAGACGAGTTGGTGCACGGAAACGATGGCTTCACGGTCGAAGCCGAATTCCGGCAGTACTTTTGAAAACTGCGCCTTGCAGATGGCGCAGATCGCCGCCATGTGCGTGACGCCGTGATTGACCTGCACTTCCTTCAGCGCCCGCATGCGTGGCGAAGCGCCCTTCTTGCGGATTTCCATCAGGTCGTCGGTCAGGATGCCGCCGCCGCCGCCGCAGCACAGCGTCTTCTCCCGCGTCGTCTCGTCGGACATGTCGAAGAAATTGTTGCACGACGCCTTGATGACAGCGCGCGGAATCTCGAACTGCCCGCCCGGCTTGTTGCCCATGCGCGAGGCGCGCGACACATTGCAGCTGTCATGGAAGGTCAGCCGCATGTGGTCGTTCTTCGACTTGTCGAGCGTCAGCTTGTCGGCCTCGATCAGGTCATTGGTGAACTCGCAGATATGCTGCGGGATCGGATAATTCTGGTCGAGGAAGTCAAACGGCCCCGCCAGCGTATTGAGGAAGGAATAGGCCACGCGCCAGGCATGGCCGCATTCGCCGATGACAATCCGCTTGACGCCGAGATCAATTGCCGCCTTGCGGATGCGCAGCGCGATTTCCCGCATCGTCTCATAGGAGCCGATGAACATGGCGAAGTTCGCCGCTTCCGAGGCATGGCTCGACAGCGTCCAGCTCGTGCCTGAGGCATGGAACACCTTGGCATAGCCCATCAGGCCTTCCATGTGCGGCGAGGCGAAAAAGTCGGCGCTCGGCGTCACGAGAAGGACATCAGCGCCAACCTGATCGATCGGCAGCTTGACCGGCACGCCGGTTTCTTCTTCCAGCTCTTCCTCAAGGCCCTCCAGCGTCGCCTTCAGCGCTTTCGGCGGCAAGCCGAGATTATTGCCGATCTTGAAGACCTTGCCGATGATTTCGTTGGAATATTTCTGGCCCTTGCCGATCGTGTCCATGATCTCGCGGGCGGCCATCGACACTTCGGCCGTGTCGATGCCATAGGGGCAATAGACCGAGCAGCGCCTGCACTGCGAACACTGGTGGTAATAGGAATACCAGTCGTCAAGCACCTCTTCGGTCAAGTCGACCGCACCCACCAGCCAGGGCGCATATTTGCCGGCCAGCGTGAAATGGCGGCGATAGACCTTGCGCATCAGATCCTGGCGCGCCACCGGCATGTTCTTCGGATCACCGGTGCCGAGGAAGTAATGGCACTTGTCGGTGCAGGCCCCGCATTTGACGCAGGAATCCATGTAAACCTTCAGCGAGCGGTATTTGCCAACCAGCTCACCCATCTTCTCGATGGCTTTTTCTTTCCAGTTCTCGACCAGTTCGCCAGGATAGCCGAGCGCTTCCTGGATCGGAGCATTGGCGACAAACGGCTTGCTGTGCGCCATGGCCCCGCAGGCCAGCTGCGGGATTTCCAGCGGATCGGCCAGTTCATGATCAGAATCTGAAGTCTGGATGTCCATGGGTCAGGCCTTTCTCATTCGCCGCTCTGGCGGCCGGCTTCCAGCTTGGCGGCCCAGCGCGACAGGTGACGGCGCTCGCGCGGATTGTCGACCTGGTTGCGGGTCGGGCTGAAAAACACGCCCGGCGCATGCAGAAGCTTGGAAAACGGAAAGATGAGCATCAAAAGCGCCACCAGCCCGAGATGGACCAACAGATTGATGTCGGTTGGCAGCGGCTGGATATTGAAGCGCATCAGGCCGAGGAAAAACGCCTTGACCGCGATGATGTCGGTATGGGCGACGAATTTCATCGACAGCCCGCTGATGCCGATCGCAATGAGCAGCACAAGCATCAGATGGTCGGACGGCGCTGAAATGTAGCGAATGCGCGGCACGATGATGCGGCGGGCCCAAAGGCCCGCAAGCCCGGCCACCATGGCAAACCCCGCATAGACCCCGAACGGCTGCACCAGTCCAATGACAGACCAGACCGGCTGCTGGAAATAGCGGAAATGCCGCAGGATCACCACTGCCAGCGCGGCATGGAACAGGAAGCCGAACGCCCAGATCCACTTGTTGGCCTTGAACAGGCTTTCAAACACCAGCACTTCGCGCGCCATGCGGAAGGTCACCCCGGCACGCGTGGTCGGCGCCGGCGTCGTCGGGATTTTCAACGGCGCCGGCGTGGAGGAATATTGCCAGATGCGGTAACCCAACCCGCCCAGGAGGACAGCGGTCGCCGCATAGAACAACAGGGCATAGATCATCGTCAGCACGGAGTATGCCCCCTGCTCAAGGTGTTTGATCGGATCCCGGCTCGGAAAGCCGGGCTGATGAAAGGATCAGACGCAGCCGGTCGGCTTGGGCAGGCCGGCGATCTTGCACGCCTGCTTGGCCGGGCCGTAAGGGAACAGGTCGTAAAGGGCTTTGTTGGAAGCCTTTTCCGGACCCATCGTCTTGGCGAGCGCCTTGGTCAGCACGCGGATGGCCGGAGCGATCTGGTACTCATCGTAATAATCCCGCAGGAAATTCACGACTTCCCAATGGTCATCGGACATGTCGATGTTTTCTTCCTTGGCGATGACACCCGCCAATTCAGGGCTCCAAACCGACAGATCGGTCAGATAGCCTTCTTCGTCTGCTGCAATTTCATCGCCGTTGACGTGGTAACCCATGGTTTCCTCCTGTGGTTTTTTCAGTTGCTGCCTGGCCTAAAGCCAGGATTGAACGCGGTCATGCCCGGCCGCCAGATCGACAAACCCGGAATAATCTACAGTTTCGACACCGGACACAAACGTATCCGGCGCCATGCCTCGCGCTGCCGCATCCGGGCCGAGCACGTAGATTTTACAGGACGGCATGGCTGCGGCAAGCGCCGCTGATGCCGCAGCACCCTTGCGCGCGCCCAAAACGCCGTCCTCGATCAACAGCACGGAATCGCCGGGCAGGCAATGACCGAGGCAGCTTTGCAGGCTGGGCCGGTCGAAAGGCGATTTGTTGACGGTATGCAATGTGGCCATGACGGTTTCCTTTGCCTCAATAACTGAGGATCACGTCCTGTTCGGACATGATCTTGGCCATTTCGGCCCGGCTGACAACGTGCACCGACTGGAGGTCTTCCTCGTCGTCGGTGTCATGGGTGATTTCCAGAAGATCGGCGCGCGTCAGGCCGCGCTCGTCGAGCGATTCCTGTTCGACATACATGGTGCGCACGTCGTAATCGCCCAGCGCCCGGAAGATCGTCGCGAAATTCTTGGTGCCGATCTGCTTGGTGTTCTGGCCCTTGGCGATCTGGAAGACGCCGTCGTCAAGGAATGCCAGGCTGACATCCTGTTCGAACGCGGCGCCGATCAGCACCACTTCGATGGATTCCAGCGCATAGATGGTGCCATGCGGAGCCCGGCGGTTCACGTAGAGAAATTTCTTTTTGTCGCTCACTTGTCAGCCCTCAATCGCCGAATGTCAGCATGCGGTCGGCATTGATGCCGGCGTCAATCAGCTGGCCAAGCCCGGAAATCCGGAAGGCCGGCGCAATGTTGTCGGCGTCCTTGCCCTGGCGCTTGGCTTCATTGGCGTCCAGAATGCCGCGGCGCTGTGCAGCGGCGATGCAAACCACCAGATCAAGCCCGTGCTTTTCGCCAAGCTCGGTCCAGTTTTTCTGCACGTTGCGGTCATCCTGCGGCGGAATGGTCAGCCGCGTCGCGTTGTTGACCCCGTCGTGATAGAAAAACACGCGTGTGATCTCGTGGCCTTTTTCAAGGGCCGCCTTGGTGAACTGGTAGGCCGAATCCGACGCCTGATGCGTGTACGGCCCTTCATTGACAACGATTCCGAACTTCAAGTCCGTTCCTCCCGAAAGGCCGGCCGCCAGAGCGGCCGGACAGGATTAGAAATGGATGTGGGTCGACATGTTCATGTTGTGGCGCGCACCGGTCCACGTATCAATGTGGTGCTTGGTGAAGGCCAGGCCGGTCATTTCGAAGAAGCGCGGCCAGCCGATGCGGTCGATCCACTCGCCCATGCGTTCGAAATCGCGCGCATTGTCCTTGTAGGCGTAGAGGATCTTGCGGACCACTTCTTCGACTTCCGGCCAGCGCGGCGCATTGTTGGGCAGGTTGGCGACAACCAGCTTGTGGAATGCCGGCTTGGAGCGGGCGTTGGAGTGCTTGCCGCCGACCCAGATGGCGATCTTGGTGGAGTCGGCGCCGTTGATCTGCATGGGCGGGCAAGGCGGGTAGCAGGCGCCGCAGCACACGCATTTCTTTTCATCGACTTCCAGCGACGGCTTGCCGTTGACCATGGCCGGGCGGATGGCCGCGACCGGGCAGCGGGCCACCACGGCCGGGCGTTCGCAGACATTGGCCACCAGGTCATGGTTGATCTTCGGCGGCTTGGTGTACTGAACGTTGATGGCGATATCGCCCTGGCCGCCGCAATTGATCTGGCAGCACGAGGTGGTGATGCGCACGCGGTTGGGCATCTCTTCCTTGATGAATTCCTGATGCATCATGTCCATCAGGCTCTTCACCACGCCGGACGCGTCGGTGCCGGGAATGTCGCAATGCAGCCAGCCTTGGGTATGGCTGATCATCGAGACCGAATTGCCCGTGCCGCCAACCGGGAAACCGGCTTCGTTGAGCGCCGAGATCAGCGCCGGAACCTTCTCGAAGGCCGAAACCATGAATTCGATATTGGAGCGCGTGGTGAAGCGCACGAAGCCTTCGCCCTGGTTGTCGGCGATGTCGCACAAAAGGCGGATCGTGTAGACGTCCATCTGGCGCTGGGTGCCGGCGCGAACGGTCCAGACTTCTTCACCCGTCTTGGAGACATGGTGCAGAACGCCCGGCCGCGGACGGTCATGATAATCCCAATTGCCGTAATTGGCCTTCAGCACCGGATGCATGAACGGAAACGGATCCGGCACGCCGTGCTCGTCGGGCAGACGCGGCGGCTTCTTGGCTTGAACCTGAACTTCGGACATCTTCTAAACCCTCCCTGGAGGAACATTCGCTTGCAAAAAACCCGTGCGCTGCGAAACCTCCCGCAGCCGCGGACCAAATCCGGATGGCAGGGCCGCCTTTCGGCGGCCCGCGCCCGATGCTGTGTTACTCAGCTGCGCTCTTGTGGGCGGCTTCCGCTGCCTTGCGCTCGAAATACTTGTCGGCCTCGTCAGTGAAGTCGTCGGTGCGGACATAGCTCGAGGTGCGCGGATGACGGACCATGTTGGCATCCGGCTCGACGCCGATGCCGGCGAGGAAGGTCGGCATGCCAATGCGGTCGATGGTTTCACCGACGCGCTCATGCTCCAGAGCATTGTCAGCAAAGAATTCCATGACCGTGCGGGCGAGATCGACGAGGTTCTGGTAGTCTTCCTCGGTCTTCAGCGGCATGAACGGCACGACAACCGTGCCCATCAGATCGCCAACCTTGAGCGAACGCTTGCCGCCGATCAGGATCGACGCGCCGCGATCTTCGCCGGGAGCCAGCGCCTTGTTCATCACGTTGATGCAATGCATGCAGCGCACGCAGCTCTTGTTGTCGACATCCATCGTGTTGTCGTCATTGAGGCTGAGCGCACGCGTCGGGCACATGGCCACCACGCTGTCGATCGCATACTTGCGGCCGACCTTTTCGACATAGGCCTTCACCTCTTCCTGGTCGACCTTCATGTCGTCTTTCCAGGTGCCGATGACGGCGAAGTCGGCGCGGTGGATCGCATTGACGCAATCGTTCGGGCAGCCGGAGAACTTGAACTTGAATTTGTACGGGAAGGCCGGCCGGTGCATCTCGTCGAGGAACTCGTTGATGACCGAACGATGCGCCTTAACTTCGTCGTACATGCTCATTTCGCAGCGGGCATGGCCCACGCAGCTCATCGAGGTGCGCAGTGCCGGGCCGGCGCCGCCGAGATCAAAGCCCATCTCATTGAGCGCATCGAACGCCTTCTGGACGTTCTCGGTCGTTGCGCCCTGGAACATGATGTCGCCCGACTGGCCATGGAAGGCGATCAGACCCGAGCCATGCTCTTCCCAGACATCGCACATCTGGCGCAGAAGGTCGGTTGTGTAATGGTAGCCTGCCGGCGGCTGCACGCGCAGCGTATGGAATTCTTTTGACTCGGGGAACTGCTCGGCCACTTCGGAAAAGCGCGGAATGACGCCGCCGCCATAGCCGAACACCGAAACGGTGCCGCCCTTCCAGTAGCCCTTGCGGTTTTCATAGGAATGCTCGAGCTGGCCCAGCAGGTCATTCATCATGCCCGCATATTGCTTGCCCTTGGAATCGCGCAGGCGCTTCAGGCCCGTTACAAAGCTCGGCCACGGGCCGCCTTCGAGCTGGTCGAGATTCGGCGTGTCGTGGATTTTGCGTGTTTCGTCGGTCGACATGTGTTCCTCCACCTGATTCCTGCGATCCTGTTGCCAGGCGGATAAGCCGCCTCGCCCGCATCGCCGGGTTCCGCCCGGTATTATAAACCAATGTCCGTCCGGGCGCTCCCGGCAGCCTTGCGGGCTGCCTCCCGACATTGGCCTTGCATTCGGCATATATATGGATATTGGAATGTTTCCAGATTTACAAGCGGCATCGGCATCCGGTTCACACTTTTCGTCCAACCGGACATCCGGTCACACTGTCTGACGGCAAAAACGGACGCAAAGTCCGGCCGGACCGCGCAGGAGGGCGCAAGAATGCCTATATGTCATCTTGCACCAGGATTTCGCCGATCAGCCAGTTTCGGCAAAACCATTGAAAATAAACACAAAATATTGTTTTTTACCGGGAAGGCCATGTGATGTCCGCAATTTCGCTGCAGGGCGGAAAGACAATGCCGGGAGCGTCTGCGCCGCAGGCGGCGGCTGACCCGTTTGACCTGGCAAACGGCCCGGCCTACCGGGCGTGGCGCGACAAAAAGCTCCAGGACGCGGAACGGGCGCTTTCGGCGGAAGTCATTGAAATTGCCGACCTTGCCCGCCCCGATGCCACAGAAATGGCTGCGATCAGCGCAGCCTGCGCGGCAACCAATATGGCGATTTACCGTGCGCCATCGCTTTTGGGCGACGAAAACCGCACCCGTGCGGCGCTGGCCGAATTTGCTGCGGCATTCGGTCTCAAGTCCTTTGAAGAGCACCGTTCGTCGGCCGCTGACGGCATCGTGCCCATTGAAGTGACCGATTCTGGCGGCCGCGCCGGGTTCATTCCCTATTCGGACAAGGCCATCAATTGGCACACGGACGGCTATTATTCCTACAAGTCCAATGACCGGATGATCCGCTCGATGGTGCTGCATTGTGTGCGCAATGCCGCTGAAGGCGGTGAGAACGGCCTTCTCGACCAGGACATTGCCTATATCCGCCTGCGCGACGCCAATCCTGCCTACATCACTGCACTCATGCACCCGCAGGCCATGACAATTCCGGCATTCGAGGATGAAGGCGGCGCCAGCCATGGCGAAGTGGCCGGCCCGGTGTTTGTGGCGTCCGGTGACCGGATTGCCATGCGTTATACAATCCGCAAGCGCAATGTGATCTGGCGTGACGATCCTGTGCTCGCCGCTGCGCTGGCCGCCCTTTCGGATGTGCTCGCCAATGATCCGCTGATCCGCCGCAGACGCCTGTCGGCCAATGAAGGCGTCATCTGCAACAATGTCCTTCACGACCGTAAGGCGTTCACCAACACATCCAATGCCGGCGCAGGCCGGCTTTTATACCGCATCCGCTCATACAATGCGGTTCGGTCTGCCTGAATCGGCGGACCGGCCCAAAAAACGCAAAGAGGGAAACAATGGCCAATCTGAGTGACATCATCATTTCGCACCCCGAAGTGGTCTCCTATGAAGACCTCGAACGGCTGGTTGTTGAAGCCGCGCGCAGCGGCCTGATCCTGCTCTACATGGACCTCAAGCCGGATTTCCCGGACACGCCGCGCGACTGGCAGCACCGGCTTGAAATGCTGTTCTACAAGGCCGACATACCTGTGAGCATGCGCAAATGAGCGTCGAACGCCAGGAACTGGCGGTTCTGCAGGCGCCTTACCGCCGCGAAATCCGTCTGGAAAACGCCCGGTTCGAAAGCGGCATGGACATGCTGCGCATTGTCATAAGGGAAGGCCACCGCATCACGCAGGTGGACCTTGACGAGGAAACGGCCCGCTCGATGAGCGCGGTCATGCTGGCCTGGGCGGAAAGCCATCCGGCCGCAAGCCAGAGCGAATAGGGGCGGGAAACAACATGCGGGCTCTGCCGGTATTCATGAAAATCAGGGATAAGGCCGTCGTGGTGACCGGCGGCGGCACACCTGCAGCGCGCCGGGCAGAAATGGCGCTGCGCTGCGGCGCCAGTGTCACGGTCATTTCACCCGAATTGGGCGGCGAATTCCGCGAACTTTCGGGAAATCCGGACCTCAAACACGTGGCGCGCGACCCAGAACCAGGCGATTTCGATGGTGCTTCGCTGGTTTTCTGCGCAACGGAAGACGATGAGGCCGATATCCGCGCACATGGCATGGCGCAAGCCTCTGGTGCGCTCATTAATGTCGCCGACCGCCCGGCTTTGTGCGATTTCACCCAGGCCTCCATTCTCGACCGCAGTCCGCTGGTGGTGGCCATCGGCACTGACGGCGCTTCGCCGGTGCTCGGCCGCATGCTCAAGGCCAAGCTCGAAGCCGAAATCCCTGCCGGTTACGGCCGCCTTGCCGAGTTTGTCGGCGAACGGCGGGCAGCATTGGAAGCGGTCATGCCCGGCGGCGCCGACCGCCGGCATTATTGGGAAGAGATGCTGGAAGGCCCGATCGCCGGCATGGTGCTGGCCGGACAGGAGGACGCGGCTGCAAAAGCTTTCGACGCGGAAATGGCCGGCTTTGCCAAGGGCCTTCCGCAAAAGCGCGGCGAGGTGTTTCTGGTCGGCGCCGGCCCGGGCGATCCGGACCTTCTGACCTTCCGGGCGTTCCGCCTGATGCAGCGCGCTGATGTCGTCCTCTACGACCGGCTGGTTTCCGACGGCGTCATGAACCTGGTGCGCCGCGACGCCGAGCGCATTTTCGTCGGCAAACAACGCAACAATCACGCCGTTCCGCAGGAAGAAATTTCGGCCATGATGGTTCGCCTCGCCCAACAGGGCAAGCGCGTGCTGCGGATCAAGGGCGGCGACCCGTTCATCTTCGGGCGCGGCGGCGAAGAGATCGAACTCTTAGCCGAGCACGGCATTCCCTTCCAGGTCGTGCCGGGCATTACCGCCGCTGCCGGCTGTGCGGCCTATGCCGGCATTCCGCTGACCCACCGCGACCACGCCCAGTCCTGCCTGTTCGTTACCGGCCATGGCAAGGATGGCGAGGTCGATGTGGACTGGAACACCATGCTCCAGCCGCATCAGACCGTGGCCGTCTACATGGGCCTCGCCCAACTGCCCGGCCTGATGCGTGAATTCATTGCCCGCGGCGCCAACCCGGACATGCCGGCCGCCGTCATCGACAACGGCACCCGCATCAACCAGCGCGTGGTGACGGGCACGCTGGCGACGCTGGCGCAGAAAGCCGAAGAGGCCGCGCTTCGTGGCCCGACCATCATCATCATCGGCTCGGTGGTGACGCTGCACGAAAAACTGGACTGGTTCGGCGCATCCGCCGCCAACGCCAGATCTTCTAACCCATAACGAGAACAGATTCAGAGGAGAAATGACATGGTGACCAAAGACGACGTGCTCGCCGTTCTGGCAGGCGTAAAAGCACCCGACGGCAAGACGCCCTTGCCGCAATCGGGCATTCTGCAGGGCGTGACCATCCGCGAAGGCAAGGTGTTTGCCGCCATTCTGGGCGACCCGACGGCCGGACCGGTGGGTGAGGCGCTGCGCGCGGCGGCCGAAGCGGCAATCCGCACGGTCAAGGGCGTCACCGACGTCTATGTCACCCTGACCGCCGAGATGCCGGCAGGCACATCCAAGCCAGCCGGCAACGGCCATGGGCATGATCACGATCATGGCGCAGCGGCCCCGCGCGCCAAGGCGCCCAAAAAGCCCGATGGCGATCCCATTCCCGGCGTCAGCCACATTATCGCGGTTGCCTCCGGCAAAGGCGGCGTCGGCAAATCGACCACGGCCGCCAACATTGCCGTCGCACTCGCCGCAACCGGCCTGAAAGTCGGTGTGCTCGACGCCGACATTTACGGCCCGTCCATGCCGCGCCTGTTCGGTATCACCGTCAAGCCGGAAGTCTCCGATGACGGAGATCTCATCCCGATCGAGCGGTTTGGCGTGAAAGTCATCTCGATCGGCCTTCTGGTTGATGAAGACACTCCGATGGTCTGGCGCGGCCCGATGGTCATGTCCGCCCTCACCCAGCTTCTGCGCCAGGTGCAATGGGCGCCGCTTGACGTGCTGATCGTCGACATGCCTCCGGGCACCGGCGACGCACAGCTGACCATGGCGCAGAACGTGCCGCTCTCGGGTGCGGTCATTGTTTCGACGCCGCAGGATCTGGCCCTGCTCGACGCCCGCCGCGGCATCGCCATGTTCGAACGCGTGCATGTTCCCATTCTCGGCGTGGTCGAGAACATGAGCTATTTCATCTGCCCCAGCTGCGGCGAGCGCAGCGAAATCTTCGCCCATGGCGGCGCGCGCAAGGAAGCCGAAAAGCTTGGCGCAACCTTTCTTGGCGAAGTGCCGCTCGACATGGCGATCCGCGAACTGTCGGATGGCGGCAAGCCCATCGTCGCCTCCATGCCGCAGAGCCCGCATGCGCAAGCCTACATGGCCATTGCGCGTGGCATCTCCAAGGCGCTTGAACCGTCCGGCACGGCCCGCAAGGCGCCGCTGTTCGTTGTCGAGAATTGAGGCCGCAGATGGCGCTTGGCGTAACAATCTGGCCGACGGAACTGAGGCTGCGCGACAATGGCGCAAAACTGGCCGTCAGCTTTGACAATGGCGATTCGGTGGAACTCGCCGCCGAATATCTCAGGGTCGAAAGCCCGAGTGCGGAAGTGCAGGGCCATTCCCCAGCCGAACGCAAATGGATCGGCGGCAAGAGGGCCGTGACCATCACCAAGATGGAGCCTGTCGGCCGCTATGCCGTCCAGCTTACATTTTCGGATGGCCACGACACCGGCATCTTCCCTTGGGAAGTGCTCCATCATCTCGGCAGGTTTCACGACGAGATCTGGCGGATCTATCTCGGCAAGATCGCCGAACGCGGGCTGAAGCGGGAAGCGTAAGCCACGGCCAACAAAAAAAAGGCGGCGCCCGTAAGGACGCCGCCTTTTTTGTAATCTCTTGCCGCTCAGCCCCGCGCGAATGACGCCTTGAGTGCCCCGCCGAACGTGCCCTCTTCGAGATATTTGATGCCGAAATAGCCGCCGGCCAGAATGGCGAGCCAGGTGATGAGGCTGCCGGCCGCCAGCGTCGACATCCCGGTCGTGCCCTGGCCGATCGTGCAGCCAAGCGCCAGAACGCCGCCAAAGCCCATCAGCACCGCCCC
>JBATMU010000006.1:0-2890 GCA_049289995.1 Rhizobiaceae bacterium
GTCTTGATGTCGCCATGGCTGGATTTGACGCTCAGTCTGCCTTCGGTCACAGAGAACGCCGTGAAGGATTTGATGCTCCGAGAAGGAAATTTGCGCCAGTTTGCAGCGCTGTATCTGGCAGGCAATCCTGCGATAACCCCACTCGCTTCGCCCTTACATGCGAACCTTGGCAGCTTGCCGCCAATTCTGTTGCAGGCGGCAGAGGATGATCTCTTGCGCGACGATGCACTTTTATTTGCCGAAAAGCTGCGCCAGGCAGGCAATGCAGCAACACTCGAACTCTATCCGCAGATGCAGCACAGTTTCCAATTCTTCGCCGGTCGGATACCGGAAGCAGACGCGGCACTAAAGGCCGCTGCGCAATTTATCGCGGCCCATGAGCCGCTTGGAAGCCGGAGTATGTGATGGGCGTCTCGTCACTTGGAAAAGACCATGTTTGGGAGCAGAATCTTGCCGCCCGCGCAGCCTGGATGTCCTACATTGGCGAGATGACGCGGGCCGAGATTGCCAGCCGCCTGGGCGTTTCTGCCGCGCGGGTGCACCGGCTGATCGAACTGGCGCGGGAAAAGGGCATGGTTCGGATTTCAATCGAAGGCCGGCCGTCCGAATGCCTGGAGATGGAAGACCAAATCACCCGCGCATTTGGACTGCAAAGCTGCACAATCTCACCTTATCTGCGGCAAGAGTCGATGTCTGAAGATATCGCCATCGCCTCAGTTGGCCAGTTGGCGGGCCAGCTCTTGGGCCAACATTTCATGAACTTGGATGTGAAGTCAGTTTGTGTTGGTTCAGGCCGCACCCTTTTGTCGGCGATGAACGCATTGCCTTTGGTTCCACGCCCGGACCTGGAAATTTACCCGGCGGCAGGAAGTCTTGTCGATGGGCTGGCGATGGACCCTTATGATGCGATCGGCCTGTTGGTCGAGCGCTCGGGTGGGCGCGGATATCAATTGCCGATTCCGCGTTATGCCCGCAATCAGGCTGAGGCTGAGGTGTTCACCAAACAGCCAGCGATCGCCCAAGCTCTCACAGCCGCACGCTCGGCAGATGTAGTTGTCTGCGGCATCACTTCAGGCGCACAACTGGTTGGCGTTTCAGATCATCACTCGGTGGCAAATGGGCTTGTTGCCCCTGTCTGGGCCGAGGAGCCTGCATGCCTTTTCATGGGCTGCGCCTTGGCGGCCGATGGACGCACAATTCGGTTCCAGGAAGGCGCTGCGTTTCTAGGGGTGCATTACGGTGAGACCCGCCTCGGCGAAAGGAAAGGTGCGCGCATCTTCTGCCTTGCCGCAGGCACCGCCAAATCAGGTGCTGTGCTGGCGGCATTGCACGCCCGCGCTATGTCCGATCTCGTAATTGACGAAGGGTTGGCGGCAGAATTGGTAACGAAAGTTGGGTAGCTTGCGGCCAATCAGTACCGGACTTAAACACCTTGCCTATGCAGTTGAAATTCGGCGACATGACCTTTTGCGAATGACGACTTTTCGCTTCGGAGCATTCTTTCCCCGAAAAACAATTGAACGTCCGCACTCTCCGCACATCAACTGCCTCAAGTTACCGCCGAGATGACTGCTTTTAGGACTAGGAGGCGATCGTTTCTATGTCCGAAATGGGGGCGCAAAGCCGACATTGAATTTGAAGCGAGAGCGTTGGCGATCTCGAACTATATTTCGCAGAATCCGCAATGAACCGACTGGACTTGTGTGCGGCAGCAAGCATTGCTGTTGCCAGTGGCCGCCGCTGAGTTCCGGGCGGCCTGGTTTGGCCTGGCTCTGCTGCCGGGCTTGTCGTGGTGCGGGGACCGGATGGACCGGTTGCCTTAGGCAAGAGGAGCCCACCATGACCAGGAATACCAAGGACGTACGGACGACGGGCGAGCAGTCACCGAGAGGTGTATCAGCGGCGCTGGCTGCGGACGCAGCGTTGACGGCCACCGTCAATGATCGCGAACCGGCGGAGGCGCCGACCACGGCCAAGAAGCAGAAGACAGTGCGTCGCGCGCTGACACGTGGCAAGGAAGCGGGCCGGATCAGTGACAGTTCTGGACCGCCGGCCACGGGATTCCCGCAAGAGGCGATGACGGCGATTGAGGCGACAGCCGAAGATGCTGAGGCTCGCGAAGATGAGTATCGCCGCGTTTTGTCACCTGCATCATCGCTGTCAAAATCCGGTAAGGCGAAGGGGCGCGGCCCGAACCCGCCGGCCCAGCCGAAGAGCCCCGGAGCGGTCAAACCCGAGACGCGCTCGGCGATGATCTTGCGCTTGCTGCGGACAAAACGTGGCGCCAGCATCGGAGAACTGATGGAGGTGACCGGTTGGCAAGCGCATTCGGTGCGGGGCTTCCTGTCGGGAACGGTAAGGAAGACGCTCGGGCTGGCGCTGGAGAGCAAGATCGGTGCTGCCGGTGAGCGGCGCTATCAGCTGCCGAAGGCGTGAACGATGGCAGGAGTCAGCAAGAGAACCCGCAACAGGCCGGCCATTGACGTGGCGGAGAGCTGGTCGATGGAGGCGCTGCGCACGGAATGGCAGCGCCTGTTTGGCATCGAAGCCATGCCAAGGATCAGTCGCGAGCTTCTGGTTCGCGGCATCGCCTATCGCCTGCAGGAAGAGGCCGAGGGCGGCCTGTCAAAGCGCGTGGTCCGTCAACTGCGCGACGCCGCGCCCGACGGGACGATGGCAGTTGGATCGACTGGAACGGGTGACCGTGGTTCAAACGCTGAAGGTTCGAGCATCGGTGAGCCATCGCAGGCCGCTTTGGGCAATCGGGACAGCGGCACAGGTCCGCAATCGCGCTTGGTCGCAATGGCATTGAAGCCAGGAACGCGGCTGGTGCGCGAATGGCAGGGCAGGGCGCACGAGGTGATCGTGCTGGCTGATGGCTATCTGTGGA
>JBATMU010000007.1:0-10295 GCA_049289995.1 Rhizobiaceae bacterium
AATACGGCGAAATCCGCTGCATTTGCGCGTCAGAAAACCAAATCACTCATGCCGAATTCCTCCCGGCAACGGGGAATCAGACCAAATACAAATCCGCAAGCATTTTAATGGGTCCTGAGCAAATTCGTTCAATTCCTGCCCGGCCTAGCCGAAAGGGCGAGCAAAGCTTGCCGCGTCAAAGCCTCTGCCAATTCCGGCGTTTGCCGCGTGCGCAGGATCGTGTCCTGAATATGCCGCGCGGCACGCGACAATGCGGCGGCGGGCCAATTGGCGAGCGCTTTTTCAATCAGCGGACGCCGGCTGAAAAACACCGGCGGCTTGGAGCCGGCCACGACGGCTGCGCAGCTTTTGCCAGTCTTGTCCGCTTCGGCGCGCATGACCTGAAGAAGATGAAGCTGCCGCAGCATGCCTGACAACATCAGGAAGGGCGGCGTACCCGCCATGAACGCCCGTGCCATGGCCTGATCCAGCGCCTTCCGGTCGCTTGCAAGCACGGCATCGGCAGCGGCGTCTATAGTGACCGCCGAGACGTCGCCGATTGCCTCAGTGACGTCAGCTGCTTCAATGTGGCGGGTCTGGCCCGCATAAAGGATCAACTTGGCAATTTCGCCGCGCGAAGCCAAACGGTCGCCCCCAAGGCGCAGCTTGAGCGCAACGCGTGCATCAAGCGATAGTGTTTTGCCGGCTGCAGAAAACTCGGCGTCGATCAAATGGTCCAGCGAGCGGGCATCGTCAGCATAACATGGCAAGGCAAAACCTGAAGCTGCCGTTTCCGCGGCCTGGCGAAGCGGCGAGGTTTTCTTGAGATCCCCCGCCTCGACCAAAAGGATGGCGGCTTGTGCATCCAATTGGCGAAACGCCTCGGCAAGCACTTTCTGGGCCGAGGCATTGCGCACCCAGACAAGGCGCCGCGACGAAAACATCGAAATGGTCCGCAACTCGTCCTCAAGACGGCCGGGATCATCATCGAGATCGGCTGCTTCCAGCCGGATGACGCTGAATGGATCATCAAGCGGCATTCCACATGACTTGGCAAAATGGATGGCGCGCTCCGAAACAAGGCCGCGGTCCGGCCCGTAAACCAAGACGCCTGTGGCCTTGGGATCCGGACGCGACAGCCAGGCATCGATATCGGAATTCCTGATCTGCACCACGCTGCTGCCCCGACTGTGCTGAAACCGGCCATACAATAGCCTGGCGTCCCCGGAGGGGAAGGCTGATATTCACATGTCTGGTTGGGAAAATTTGGAGCGGGCGAAGGGATTCGAACCCTCGACCCCAACCTTGGCAAGGTTGTGCTCTACCCCTGAGCTACACCCGCTCGCGCGGCTCTCGCCGCAAGCCGGGCCTATATGGCGCAAGGCCTGTCTGATTGCAACAGGGAAAATGCCGAATATCCAGGCCGGGTATCGGACCTCTTCTGCAGGTCCGATCCTGTTGGGTTCGCCTGTTTTGCGCAAACGGGCCGGTGTGCTAGAGGCGACGATTGCCACTTGACCGGACATTGCCATGCCAGCCTCACAAGATGATCTGTTTTCCCGACTTGCCGTCCTTGGCGTCGTCACCGAGACCGTCAGTCATCCGCCGCTCAGGACTGTCGCCGATTCACAGGCGCTGCGCGGGCAGATACCTGGAGCACATACCAAGAACCTGTTTCTGAAAGACCGGAAGGACCAGTTCTTCCTCGTCACACTTGACGAAAATGCGGTGGTCGACCTTAAAACCATCCATACGATCATCGGAGCGGCAGGCAAGGTATCGTTCGGCAATGCGGACATGCTGTCGCATCTGCTTGGCGTGGAGCCGGGCGCGGTCACACCGTTCGGCCTGATCAATGACGTGGATTGCCGGGTTAAAATGGTATTTGACGCGGATTTGTGGGCACATGAGATTATTAATGCCCATCCTTTGGCCAATGACCGCACAACCAGCATTTCGCGCGCCGGGCTTGAAGCCTTTGTGCGATCGACCGGCCGCGAACCTCTTGTCTTGAAAGTCAGCGCCTGATCGCCACATTGGGGCCAATTATCCGGATCACATTCGAGGGGAAGCCCATGACCGCACAAGACAATCCATACAGCGCCGGTTCCGCCTATCAGGCGACTGTCAACTATTCCGGCTCCGATGCCGCGCCGGCCAAGCCGCTGGTGAGCGACGTGACGACTGCCAATTTTGCCGCCGAGGTCATTCAGGATTCCAGGAACCAGCCGGTGCTGGTTGATTTCTGGGCGCCATGGTGCGGGCCTTGCCGCCAATTGGCGCCGGCGCTCGAGAAAGTTGTTGGTGAGGCGCAGGGCCGGGTGCGCCTGGTCAAGATGAATATAGACGATCATCCGTCAATTGCCGGGCAGCTTGGCATCCAGTCGATTCCAGCGGTCATCGCCTTCAAGGACGGCCAGCCGGTGGACGGCTTCATGGGCGCACAGCCCGAAAGCAAGATCCGCGAATTCATCGAACGCATCGGCGGCGCCGCGACCGACCCATTCGCAGAAGCGTTGACCGCGGCTGCCGAAGCGTTGGGCGCGGGTGACAGTGCGACGGCAGCGGAGATATATGGCGCCGTTCTCGAACAGGAACCCGGCCATGCGGAGGCCGCCGCCGCATTGGCCGGAATGCTGATCGATGCCGGACAAAACGAACAGGCCGCCGCCGTGCTCGCATCGGTGCCGCCGGGCAAGGAGGCTGACGCAATTCTCCTGCCGGTCCGCGCCCGCCTGACGCTGGTTGAGGCAGCTTCGGGGCTTGGGGATCTGGAGGCAGCGCTGCAGCGCGTTGCTGCAAATCCTGCGGATCATCAAAACCGGTTTGATCTGGCGCTGCTGCAAAATGCGGCCGGCCGGCGCGATGAGGCAGCCGACAGCCTGCTTGCCATTATCCGGGTTGCCAAGGAATGGAATGAGGGTGCTGCCAGGGCGCAGCTTCTGAAGTTTTTTGAAAGCTGGGGCATGAGCGATGCATCGACGCTGACAGCGCGGCGCAAATTGTCGTCGCTGTTGTTTTCCTGAAAACTGGCGGCCGGGCGGTCTTGACCTTCCGGCGCGGCGGCCCAAATGCTGTAAGGCAGGCGAGGATGAACATGCAGGCTGGCAATGCCCATTACCGGACACTGGATGACCTGCCGCAGCGCGTGCCGGTTTTCCCGCTTGCCGGGGCGCTGCTCCTGCCAGCCGGGCGGATGCCTCTCAACATTTTCGAGCCGCGCTATTTGCAGATGATTGACGATTGCCTGTCCGGCAAACGGCTGATCGGCATGGTGCAGCCGCGGCTTGACGGCGCCCTGCGCGAGGATGGCGAACCGGAATTGTGCGAAGTGGGCTGCCTTGGGCGGCTGGTGTCGCTCGGCGAAAGCGGCGATGGACGCTATCTCGTCTCGCTGCACGGCGTATGCCGGTTCCGCATCACCGGCGAAATCGCAGCCGGCACTCCCTATCGGCAATGTTCGGTCACGCCGTTCCTGTCTGATCTTGTCGAGGGCGCAGGTGCAGCCGAAGTGGACCGGCCGGCGCTTCTGAAAGCATTCCGTGACTATCTCAAGGCCAATGAGATGGAGGCCGATTGGGAAAGCGTCAGCCGCGCCGACAACGCCGCCTTGGTCAATGCGCTGTCGATGATGTCGCCCTATGGGCCGGCCGAAAAGCAGGCGCTGCTGGAAGCCGCCGATCTCAAGACGCGGGCCGAGACCCTGGTGGCGATCACCGAAATGTCGCTGGCCGAAAGCGAAGACGGCACGCCGGGGACTTTGCAGTGAAGACCGGGCAGTGAAGACGGGGCAGTGAAGACCGGGCAGCGATGATTGGACAGCTATGACAGACCGTCCGGACCGTTTTGCGATTGATCCGAAATTCCTTGAGCTGCTTGCCTGTCCGCGCACGCATGGGCCGCTGACCTTTGACCGCGCCAAAAACGAGCTGGTTTCGCGTCAGGCGCGGCTTGCTTACCCGGTGCGCGAGGGCATACCGATCCTTCTGGAATCGGAAGCGCGGCCCTTGGCGGACGGTGAAGACTGAGGCTGGCTTCACTAGCTGGATTCACAGACCGCGTTCTTAGTGGTTCATTCGAGTGGTCTGGCCAGCGATCAGTATGATGTCAAGTATCTGATTTGTTTTTGTTTTCGGATGCGCCGCTGGCACCAATCGAGCCTCATTTGCCAAGCAAGGCGCCTAGTTTGAAACAGGTTGACGACCGTCGGACACCGAGCAGGATTGTCCGTATGAACCGTTCGGACGGTCGATGACCCATGCACCAGTTGACGATAAACCGAAAAAGCCGGTGTATTACCGTTACGCTCGCTGGGCTGAACGCAACGTCTTCAATCAAACACTGAACGTCGTTCAACCTCGTTAAGGATTTCCGCCAAATCGAAACACGCTTAGATCGTCACATCAATACCTGTCTGGCCGTGCTTTGTATTGCCGCTGCCAATAACTGGCGGCTGCAAAGGGTTAATACCGCAGTTGTGAATTTCAAAGAATTCGGCCATACGATTTGAAGCGTTGAAACCGGTTGGTGTGGTCCATCATCTGTTTCAGGAGTTCAGGTCAGTCGGCGCGTGGTGAGAGAAAACAAATGGCTCAACTCTCGCGTTCGGCCGGATCTGCGTCCGACTTTGACGGTTCATCGCGTTTGACAGGTGTGTTGGGGCCTCTCTAAATTGCCTCATGCAGGAGAGCATGATTAGCGAACTGGCCATCCGCCCCATCGAACGCACTGATGAGCCGGAATGGCGGCGTCTGTGGGGCGCATATCTCACATTTTATAAAACCGCTTTGCCCGAAGACGTCTATGGCTCGACGTTTTCGCGGCTGTTCGAGCCCGGCGAATTCGAGCCGAAAGGCTTTCTGGCATTGAAAGACGGAAAGCCCATTGGTCTGGTCCATTACATCCTGCACCGCACCTGCTGGTCGCAGAAGAACAATTGCTACCTGCAGGACCTTTATGCCGATGGCAGCGTGCGCGGGCTTGGCGTCGGCCGGGCGCTGATCGAGGCGGTCTATGCCAAGGCAGATGAGTTGCAGGCCAACAATGTCTACTGGATGACCCAGGAGCACAACGCGACGGCACGGCTGCTTTACGACCGTATCGCAAAACGCTCAGGCTTCATCCAATACAAGCGGCCTGCGTGATGTTCCTGCCGTTTTTCCTTGAGCTGAAGGCGGCGAAAGTGCCGGTGTCGCTTGGCGAATTCCTTTCGCTGCTCGAGGGGTTGCAGTCCGGGATGGCGCAGTTTGATGCCGAGGAATTCTACTATCTGGCGCGCACCGCGTTGGTGAAGGATGAGCGCCATATCGACCGTTTCGACCAGGTGTTCGCCCATGTGTTCCGCGGCGTGGAAAGCGTGGCGGGCGAGACGGGCCAGGACGTACGGGAATTGCCCGCTGACTGGCTCGAGAAACTGGCCGAAAAGCACTTGAGCGCCGAGGACAAGGCGAAAATTGCCGCGCTTGGCGGCTTTGATAAGCTGATGGAGACCTTGCGCCAGAGGCTTGCCGAGCAAAAGGGCCGCCATCAGGGCGGCTCGAAATGGATCGGCACGGCAGGCACCTCGCCGTTCGGCGCTTATGGCTACAATCCCGAAGGCGTGCGCATCGGCCAGGACGGATCGCGCAACCGCCGCGCCGCCAAGGTCTGGGACCGGCACGAGTTCCGCAATTTCGATGACAGTGTCGAGCTTGGCACGCGCAACATCAAGGTGGCGCTGAAACGGCTCAGGCGCTGGGTGCGCGAAGGCGCAATTGAAGAGCTTGACCTGCCCGGCACGATCCATTCCACCGCCGAACACGGCTATCTTGACGTAAAGACGCGGCCCGAACGGCGCAATGCGGTCAGGCTTCTGGTATTTCTCGATGCCGGCGGCTCGATGGATGACCATGTTCAGTCAGCGGGCGAGTTGTTTTCGGCGCTGCGCTCGGAATTCAAGCATCTGGATGTCTTCTATTTCCACAATTGCCTTTATGAGCGGGTATGGCGCGACAACCGCCGCCGCCATGACGAGACGATTGCCACCATTGACATCCTGCACCGCTTCTCGCCGGCTTCGAAAGTGATCGTGGTCGGCGATGCGTCGATGAGCCCGAGCGAGATCGCCTTTCCGGGCGGCTCGTCCGAGCATTGGAATGATGAGGCAGGCGCGGTCTGGCTCGGCCGTCTTCGCGCAGCATGGCCTGGGGCGGTCTGGCTCAATCCGCTGCCCGAGGCGCATTGGGATTATACGCGCTCCATCCAGATGATCCGCGAGCAGTTCGAAGGCCGGATGTTTCCGCTTACGCTTGCCGGGCTTTCGGCGGCGACGAAGGCGCTGTCGCGCAAGGGCTGAGCAGCAGTTTCGGCGGCCGGACAGCTTCGGCCATCAAGGCATGCGTCAATTGCAACGCGGCCACGGCATGGGCGGCCCACAATTCATGTTCAGGCCAGGCTTTCGGGTGCTTTTTGGTTCGCTTTTCGCGAAAATGCAAACTGGCCAGAAAATCCGGCAGGGATTTGTCCGCCTTTGCGGCGTTGCAGGCCCGGCAGGCCGGGATGGTGAGGCCGGGGCCGCCATGGGCAAGCGGGATGATGTGGTCCCGCGTTGTTGAGGTCGGGGCAACGCCCTTGAGGCGCATCATGGTGCCGCAATAGGCGCAATGGCGTTCGCGGCCGTCTTTCCACCAAGATCCGGACAGGCTGGCTGCAACGAGCGGTTCGAGGAGCTTGGCGATGTTTGCAGCTTTCATTGCGCAAGCCTGCCATGCCGGTCTCAACTTCCGGTAAGCGCAAGTGGTCAATAATGGATTTATTTGCGGGGCGTCAGCCGCAAGGTGTGCAGGATGTATTGCAGCTGCGGCGACTTGCCGACGAAAATCGCATTGGTCAGCTCACGGCCCTTGCCGGCCAGAACTTCCAGATCGCCCGGATCGCCGCGCTCGAATAGGATGCCAGTTTTCTCGAACTCGCGTACGGGCACAAGGCCGAGCCGCGCGGCGGCCAGCTTGAGATTGAACGTGTTGAAGCCGAGCACATGGGCAAAATGATAGCCGCCGGTGCCGCGATAGGGCCGGCTGCCGAGATCGGGCACTTCGATATAGATGCGGCCGCCGGGCTTGAGCCAGGACAGCATGGCGGCAATGGCCGGCATCGGATCACGCAGATGCTCGACGACATGGAAGCATGACACCAGATCGAATTCGGCGCCGAAGGTCTGGTCCTGCCAGCGGCCGGACAAGATCCTGTCGCCCAGCCGGGCGCGGGCGTCGGACCCATAGGTGCCGCCGGGTTCGAAGCCATGGGCGTCAAAGCCTTTTTCCAGCAGGGTCTCGACGAATTCGCCCGAGCCGCAGCCGAAATCCAGCGTCCGGGCGCCGGGATTGACCATACCATCGATATTGGCGGCGCGCTGGTTGGCCAGCATCACGGAATTGGCGCGGTGCTTGCGGGTCGGCTTGCTTGAGGCGAGCTGATAGTCGAAGCGATAGTATTTTTCGTAATAGTGGGAAAGCTCGGCCTCGTCGGGCATGGGATTGGTGTAAAGCAGGCCGCAATGCGTGCAGGCGACAGTGCGCAACTGTTTCCAGCGGCGGTCAAACCCGGCGACCTTGACGTTTTCCACAGATTCGCAAACCGGGCATGGCACCTCACGCCCCGTGAAGGGATAGCGTGTGAAGGGCAGCATGTGTTTGGCGATGGCGAGAAACATCTTTTCGGCCTTTCCGGCAGCGTTTATTCCATGCCCAGGGCGGCCTTGTAGAGGTCAAGCATGGCCTCCTCTTCCTGCCGTTCGGCCTGATCCTTCTTGCGCAGACGGATGATGGCGCGCACCGCCTTGACGTCAAAACCGGTGCCTTTCATTTCGGCGAACACTTCCTTGATGTCGTCGGCGATGGCTTGCTTGTCTTCTTCAAGACGTTCGACGCGCTCGATGAAAGCGCGCAACTGGCCGGCGGCAACAGTCTGTGAGGAAGCGGCAATTTCGTCGGCCATGGCAAGCTCCGGATCGGTTTGCGGAATCGCAAGTTGTTTCAGGCGGTGTCGATGGCGCAGCCAAGCCGCCCCGTCAAGCCGCGTTGCGGCAATTCGGCCCGGCCTCAACCGTCTTTCGGGCGGTTCACTTCAAAGGCAGCCAGCTTGGCGGCGTCTGCCGTCTTCTGGTTGCGGGCGCGCCAGTCTTCATAAGGCTCGCCATAAATGAACTCGCGGCTTTCGTCCTTGGTCATGTCAAGGCCCGCCGCATTGGCGGCGTCACGGTACCAATTGGCCAGGCAGTTTCGGCAAAAGCCCGCAAGGTTCATCATGTCGATGTTCTGGACATCGGAACGCTTGGCAAGGTGGGCGAGCAACGTACGGAAGGCTGCGGCTTCGAAATCGCGCTTTTGATCGTCGGTCAGCGTCATTGGCTTTCTCCTGTGTCAAACCGGCCCGGTGCGCGAGCCGAATTGGCGCGGCACATGCATATCAGGGTCGGCGTTGATGGCGTCAAGCATGGGGGCGAGCCGGTCTGCCCATTCGGCTTGGCCCGGCGGTGCAGCGATCAGGTCCTGGCGGATCTCGATCAGCACATGGGCAAAGCCTGGCTTGACCGCATGGGTGAACATGGTGTCACCGCGCAGCGCCCCGTCATAGGGTTCATTGTCGCCGACCGACAGGCCGGGCTCGATCCCCAGCATTTCCAGAAGCGGCAGCGTGGCGCGGTCATCCCTGTCCCAAAGCAGCCCGATATGCCACGGCCGCTTGCGGCCCTGCATTTGCGGCGTGAAGGAGTGGATGGACACGATGAAGGGCGAAAACCCGGGCCGGGTTTCTTCAGCGATCAAAGCCGCGACGGCTTGATGATAAGGCCGGAACCATGTGCCCAGCCGCCATTGCCGCTCGGCTTCGCTGAGCGGATAATTTCCGGGAATGATGGTGCCGTCATAAAGCTGGCGCACCAGTGTCGGATCATCCTCGCCGCGGTTGGGATCGATCAGAAGCCGCGAAAAACCGGCCATGACCGCCGGCGCGCCGAGGCGTTCGGCAAGCCCGCGCGTCACCCCTTCTGCGCCGATGTCATAGGCGATATGGCGCTCAAGTTCATGTGGCGGCAGGCCCAGGCTGCCATGGCTGGCGGGGATGGCATTGCGGGCATGGTCGCATACCAGCACCAGGCCCTTGCCCCGGGCAGCGCCTGTGCGGACATATGCCTGAACGTCCTGCGTCACGTCGTCCTCCCGCCGAAACCGGCCTCGCCAATCCCAAATGCCTGAATGCCGTTGTTTGAACAATCTTTTTCAGCAATTGTGGGCGCAAGCCTGCGGCGCGGCGGCCGGGCAGGTTCAAATCGATTGAAATCTTGCGCTCCGGCGCGTTGACACATCCAGCGGCACTTCCTAAAGGGTTCAACCAACATGCGGATTGACGAGGCGAGGGGCTTCACAATGGGTTTGGCGCGGGTTCGCGGCGCGGCCGCCGCTTCGGCGCTGCTGTTGCTTGCGGCGGTTCCGGCGCGGGCTGATTTCCGCGTCTGCAATGCAACGCAGAGCCTTGTGGGCGTATCAATCGGCTATCGCGCCAAGACCGGCTGGATCACCGAAGGCTGGTGGCACATCGAAGGATCAAACTGCAAGACGCTGATCGAAGGGCCGCTGTCGTCACGCTATTACTATCTCTACGCCGAAGACGCCGAGCGCGGCGGGCGCTGGGACGGGCCGATCGCCATGTGCGTGGCCGAAAAGGAATTCAAGATCACCGGCACCACGGATTGCGTTGCGCGCGGATTCCAGCGGGCCGGTTTCAAGGAATATGACACGGGGGAACAGGCAAGCTGGATGGTTCAGCTGACCGATGATCCCGGGTCCGGCGGCACGGCCGCCGTCACGGGAACAGGAAATCAATGAGACGCAACCGCAAGGTCAAGATCCTCGCCACGCTCGGTCCGGCTTCATCGGACGAGGTTATGATCCGCAAGCTGTTTGATGCCGGCGCCGATGTCTTCCGCATCAACATGAGCCATGCCGATCACGACCTGATGCGCACGCTGGTTGGACGCATCCGCCGGGTCGAGCACGAGGTTGACCGGCCGATCGGCATTCTGGCCGATTTGCAGGGTCCGAAGCTGCGGGTCGGCAAATTCGCCAATGTCAAGGAAACGCTGGTCGCCGGCCAGGAGTTCACGCTCGATGACAACACGGCGCCCGGCGACAATCGCCGCGTTCACCTGCCACATCCGGAAATCCTGTCTTCGGTTTCGGTCGGTGACAGGCTGTTGATCGACGATGGCAAGCTGCATCTGAAATGCACGGCCACCGACGGCAAGGCGCTGACCTGCGTGGTGGTGGCCGGCACCAGCA
>JBATMU010000008.1:0-1957 GCA_049289995.1 Rhizobiaceae bacterium
CGCGCCATGCAGGTGACCGGACATGCCGGCATTGCCGAGCCGTTCAAGGGCCTGTTCACGCAGGGCATGGTCGTGCACGAGACCTACAAGGGCGCAGAAGGCTGGGTGGAGCCGGCCAAGGTGCGCATCGAAGGAGAGGGTGAGGCCCGCCGCGCCGTGCATGCCGATACCGGCGGCGAGATTGTCATTGGCGCCATCGAAAAGATGTCGAAATCGAAAAAGAATGTTGTCGATCCCGACGACATCATCGCTTCCTATGGCGCAGACACGGCGCGCTGGTTCATGCTGTCGGATTCGCCGCCCGAACGCGACGTGATCTGGACGGAAGCCGGCGTTGAAGGCGCGCATCGTTTCGTGCAGCGCCTGTGGCGGCTGATCGGTGAAGCAGGCCCGGCGTTATCGGGCGCAAAACCCGTGGCGGGAAGCGATGGCGCGGCCTTGGCCGTGTCGCGCGCCGCCCACAAGACGGTGGCGGCGGTCGGTGCGGATCTCGAGAAGCTCGGCTTCAACAAGGCGGTCGCCCGGCTTTACGAGCTGACAAACACGCTTGCCCAGCCCTTGCAGGCGGCAGCCAATGGTGAAGCGGATGCTGCCCTGCTTGGCGCGCTTCGGCAGGCGACGGGTTTTCTTGTCTTGATGATTGCGCCGATGATGCCGCACCTTGCCGAAGAATGCTGGAAAGCCATCGGCGGCGAAGGACTGGCGGCGCAGGCGGCATGGCCGGTGTTTGACCCGGCGCTGGTGGCCGAGGACGAGGTTGTCATGCCTGTGCAAATCAACGGCAAGAAGCGCGGGGATTTGACAATTTCACGCCAGGCGGATCAAGCTGCGGTGGAGCAGGCTGTTTTGGCGCTGGATGTCGTGCAGCAGGCGCTTGAGGGCAAAGCGCCGCGCAAGGTGATCGTGGTGCCGCAAAGGATCGTCAATGTTGTCATCTGACCGCAAAGCCCCTTACCGGAATGCCGTAATTGCGGCTGCCTTGGCGTTCAGCGCGCTTTTGGCCGGCTGCACGGCGCGGCCGCTCTATTCGGAGCCAGCCATTGCGGCGGGTGCGGAAGCTGGCGCTCCGGCCCGGCTATCGTCGATTGCGGTGAAGCCGGTTTTATCGCGCGAAGCACAGCAGGTCCGCAATCACCTGATCTTTTTGCTCAATGGCGGCGCAGAACAGCCATCTTCGCCGCGCTATCAGGTCACGCTGGTGGTGACGGGCGCCGATATTGCGGTTGCCGCCGTGCAGGCCGACGCCAGCGACGACATCATCGCTTCGGCCGGCGGGCTGACCATGACAGCCAGCTATCTGGTGACGGACACTGTGACGGGCGAACAGGTGGCTTCCGGCAACCGTTCGGTCAATGCTTCCTATGACCGGCCGGGCCAGCAATTTGCCGATACGCGGGCGCGGCGCGATGCCGAAAACCGTGCAGCGCGCGAACTGGCCGAATTCGTGCGGTTGTCGCTGTTGCAGGACCTGGCGCGGCTCGGCGCGCAGTAACCGGGATTTTGAAGGTCAAGCGGCGCGGCTGGCCGGGACGGCTTCCGGCTTCAGCCATTTGGCCATGGCAGACGCCAGCTTGGCGGGCGCGATCGGCTTTGTGACATAGTCGTCCATGCCGGCATTCATGCAGCGTTCGCGGTCGCCCTTGAGCGCATGGGCGGTGACGCCGATCACCGGCGTATGGCGTCCGGTTCCGGCCTCGGCGCTGCGGATGGCATGGGTCGCCTCCAGCCCGTTCATGCCGGGCATGGAAACATCCATGAGGATCAGCGCGGGGGCATGGCTTTGGAACCGGTCGACGGCCTTGGCGCCATCGCCGACGATCATGAAATTCATGCCCATTTCATCGAGGATTTGCGCGAAAACCTGCTGGTTGACCTCATTGTCCTCGGCAACCAGCACAAGCGGGCCGTCCTTTGCCTGCCCGGACAGGGCGGCGGGCCGGGCGGGAGCATGCGGAAT
>JBATMU010000009.1:0-4796 GCA_049289995.1 Rhizobiaceae bacterium
CCGCCAGCCACTGATCTGTTTGGCGCCGATGGCGCTGATCCAGCCGCGGTGCGGGCGCTGGCTCCGCTGCCGGAGACAGTGGATGAAGTCTGCGCCGTTGCGGCCGCGCTGGGTGCGGGCAATGACGCTCTCCGGCTTGGCGCGGCGGCCAATGAAAACGAGATCAAGGCGCTGTCGGCCAACGGCGCTCTCGAACAGGCAGCCGTGGTGCATTTCGCCACCCATGGCCTCATTTCAGGGGACCTGACCGGGCTTGCCGAACCGGCCATCGTGCTCACGCCGCCTGAAACAGCAAGTTCCGCCAATGACGGCCTGTTGACAGCTTCCGAGGTCGCCGCGCTGAAATTCAACGCCGATTGGGTGATCCTGTCAGCCTGCAACACCGCATCGGGCGAGGGCGGCGGCGAGGCGCTGTCGGGTCTGGCCCGTGCCTTTTTCTATGCCGGGGCGCGCAGCCTCATGGTCTCGCACTGGCCTGTCAATTCCGATGCCGCTGTCAGCCTTGTCACCAAGACCGTTTCCGAAATGGCCAATGACAAAAGCACCAGCCGGCCCGAGGCGCTGCGCCGCGCCATGCTGGCGGAAATTGTCAGGGGCGGCGCCCATGCCGAGCCGGAAAACTGGGCGCCCTTCGTGCTGGTGGGCGACGGCGGGTAGGGGTAGCCTTCCTCACTCGTCCTCGACGACCCTGAGCCGCAATTGGCCGGTCTTGCTTTCGATGCCGCGCGGCTCGGCGGCGGCATGGCTTGCTGCGGGTTCCGGGACTTGGCCGAATTCCAGCGCCTCGATTTTTTCGCCGCGCCGCGTGACCTTTCCCGACGAAACCAGAATGTCGTCAATGTCCTTGTTTGCCTGCTGGAAATGGCCTTGCAGCTTGCGCACGCGCTCATCAAGCCGGCCGACATCCTCCATCAGCCGGATCACCTCGCCCTGGATCAGATGGGCCTGTTCGCGCATGCGCGCGTCCTTCAGCACCGACTGGATCACCTGGATGGACAGCATCAGCAGCGACGGCGAGACGATGACCACCCGCGCCCGGTGCGCCTTTTGCACCAGCGCCTCGTGGTTCTCGTGGATCTCGGCGAAGATCGACTCCGACGGCACGAACAGGAAGGCGGTATCCTGGGTTTCGCCGGGAATGAAATATTTGTCGGCAATCGCCCGGATATGCACTTCCATGTCGCGGCGGAAGGCTGATTGCGCCGCCCGCGTCAGCGCATCGTCGCTTTCGGCGGCCCGGATGGCATTCCAGGCTTCCAGCGGGAACTTGGCGTCAATCACCAAAGCGGCCGCGCCGTTCGGCATGCGCACCAGGCAATCGGGCCTATTGGTGTTGGACAGGGTGGCCTGGAATTCATAAGCGCCCATTGGCAGGCCGTCGGCAATGATCGCCTCCATACGGCTTTGGCCGAAGGCGCCGCGCGTCTGCTTGTTGGACAGGATCGCCTGCAATTGCACGACCTGGCCGGCCAGTGACTGGATATTGCCCTGCGCATTGTCGATGACCGCCAGCCGCTCCTGCAATTTGGCAAGGTTCTCATGGGTCGTCTTGGTCTGCTCGGTGATCGACGCGCCAAGCCGGGTGGTCATGCCGTCCATCCGTTCGGAAATCGCCCGCGTCAATTCGGCCTGGCGCGAGCCGAACACCTCGGCGATGGTCGCCATGCGGCCCTGCATTTCGGCCTGGGTCCGCAGGATGTCGGCCATGCGGTCTTCGGCTTCGCGGGCCCGTTCGGCGGTCTCCGTCGCCGCCTGCGCCCGCGCCTTGCCCGAGCGCCACAGCGAAACGCCCAGAAGCAGCAGCAAAAGGCCAAGCGCAATGGCGCCTGAAGCCAGCATCTGGCCAAGCGTCACGATCTGGCTGCCCAGCGTCAGCACCGGTTCGGCCAAGAGGTCGAAGATCTCGTTCATGCCGCAGGCATAGCAGATTCGTGCGCCCGTCACAGATCAAAACATGAACGATGTTGACGCGGGCAAATCGCTCGAATATCGGAAATTCATGAGCATCAAGCCGATCATTCTTCTGCCCGATCCCCTGCTGCGGTCGCAGTCCAAGCCGGTCGAACGCTTTGACGCCGCCTTGGCGCGTTTTTCCGCCGACATGCTGGAGACCATGTATGACGCGCCGGGCATCGGGCTGGCGGCAATTCAGGTCGGCGAGCCGCTCCGGATGCTGGTTATCGATCTTTCCAAGGAAAAAGAGCCGAAAGCCCCGCAGGTTTTCATCAATCCGCAGATTGTTGCCTCAACCGATGATGTCTCGGTCTATGAGGAAGGCTGCCTGTCGATTCCGGACTATTACGCCGATGTCGAGCGGCCGGGCGGCGTCACCGTCACTTTTCAGGATTTGACTGGCGCCCAACGCGAGCTTGAGGCCGACGGGCTTTTGGCCACCGCCCTGCAGCACGAAATCGACCATCTCAACGGTGTGCTGTTCATCGACCACATTTCCAAGCTCAAGCGCGACATGGTGGTGCGCAAGTTCAAGAAGATCGCCCGCGACAAGGTGGTCGTGTAACCGTATAGCCACCTCCTGCCTGCTGGCCGGACAATGCGACGGAGCCTTTATGCGCGTCATTTTCATGGGAACGCCGGACTTTGCCGCCGCAACCCTGCGCGCCGTGCATGCGGCCGGGCATGAGATTGCCGCAGTCTATTGCCAGCCGCCGAGGGCCGGCGGGCGGCGCGGGCTGGAACTGGTCAAATCGCCGGTCCAACTGGCCGCCGAATCGTTGGGATTGGACGTACGCAGTCCGGTTTCGCTGAAAGGCGAGGTAGAGCAGCAGGCCTTTGCGGCGCACAATGCCGATGTGGCAGTGGTTGTCGCCTATGGCCTGCTCTTGCCGAAGGCTGTGCTTGAAGGCACGAAAATGGGCTGTTTCAACGGCCATGCCTCGGCGCTGCCGCGCTGGCGCGGGGCGGCGCCCATCCACCGCGCCATCATGGCTGGTGACAAGACGACGGCCATGATGATCATGAAAATGGACGAGGGGCTTGATACCGGCCCGGTGGCGCTTGCCGAATCCGTGGCCATCGGACCGGAAATGACCACGGGCGACCTGCATGATGTCTTGAGCCTCACAGGCGCGCGGCTGATGACACAAGCGCTGGCAGAGCTAGAACAGGGTCGGCTGGCCTTGACCCCGCAGGCCGAAGCCGGCGTGACCTATGCCAAAAAGATCAGCAAGGACGAAACCCGCCTGGATTGGACGCAATCCGCCGAAGACGTGAAAAACCGCATCAACGGCCTGTCGCCCTTTCCCGGCGCATGGTGTGACATGACCCTTGGCGGCAAACCGGAACGCGTCAAGCTGCTGCGCGGGCGGATGGCCGATGGCAGCGGCGTGCCGGGGGCGCATCTGGGTGGATTGAAAATCGCTTGCGGCACAGGTTCCGTGCAAGTGCTTGAGTTGCAGCGTGCTGGCGGCAAGCCGGTGGATGCGGAGGGTTTCCTGCGCGGCGCCCGGTTGGAAGCGGTTCACTGATGCCGCGCTTTCGCCTGCTCGTGGAATATGACGGCACCGCCTATGCCGGCTGGCAGCGGCAGGCCGGGCTTGCCACCGTGCAGGGGGCCATCGAGGCGGCCGTTTTGGCCTATTCGAGCGAGGCGGTGACGCTGAAGGGTGCAGGCCGCACCGATGCAGGCGTGCATGCCACAGGCCAGGTTGCGCATTTTGACATGGTTCGCAACGACAGCCCTGCCAAGGTGCGCGAGGCGTTGAACGCTCATCTGAAAATCGCCCGGCAGGCGGTATCAATTCTTGAGGTTGTCGCGGTTGGCGAGGATTTTGATGCGCGCTTTTCCGCGCTGGCCCGGCATTATGTCTATCGCATCCTCAACCGGCGCGCGCCGCCTGCGCTCGACAAAAACCGCGTCTGGCATGTGCCCAAGGCGCTTGACGCCGAAGCCATGCATGCCGCCGCACAGGTTCTGGTCGGCAAACATGACTTCACCACCTTTCGCGCTGCCGAGTGCCAGGCGAAAAGCCCGGTCAAGACACTCACGCGTCTGGACGTGGCGAACACCGGTGACATGATCGAAATCCGCGCCTCGGCTCCGTCTTTCCTGCACAGCCAGGTGCGCTCGCTCACCGGCTCGTTGAAAAAGGTCGGCGAGGGTGCCTGGACCGCCGCAGATCTCAAGTCCGCGCTGGAGGCCAGGGACCGCACCGCCTGCGCCCAGGTCGCCCCGCCCGAAGGGCTTTATCTGGTCAGGGTGGACTATACCGGGGGCTGAACGCGGCGAATCCTCACACGCCCGTCAGCAGCTTCACAGCCTGCAGCACGATCATCCCGGCCATGAACATGGCGAGGAACACTGCCGTTGTCACCAGCGCGCCCTTGCCAATAGCGGCATGCGTCAGCCGCCAGACGGCGGCCAGCGAAAAACCAAAGGTCACGAAAATCAAAAAGGGCGTAACAGCCTGCTCGCCGGGCAGCATAAAGCGCAGGAGTGCAGCCGGCGCCATAAGCCAGGCGATGATCACCGATCCCCAATTGGTGGCCACCACATAGGCCGTAAAACGGTCGGCAAGGCCGAGCGGCCGCGATGCAATGGCAAAAAGCAGAAGCGGCACGGTCCATGCGGCAAGGTCGCCGGCTGCATAGGTGAAGATGTTCCAGAGCGGATAGGGCACGGGCCCGAGCAGCATGTCCTCGCCGGTCAGCGCCAGCCAGCCCATGGCAAGGGCGGGCGCGGAGATGATGATCGCGGAAAATGAACGCCACAAACCGTCAGGCGTCAGGTCCAATTCGGTCATCGCCGTCTTGCGCCCGGCAATGATGGCCCAAGCGGC
>JBATMU010000010.1:0-15957 GCA_049289995.1 Rhizobiaceae bacterium
CTGAATCAAGATGCGCCCGCATCGCAGACCCCGCCAGTTCGGGGTCGCCGCTGTTGAGCGCACGGATGATTTGCCGGTGTTGTTCAAGGGTTGCCTCACCCTGACCGGTGCGCGGCAAGGTCATGTGGCGGCAGCGGTCAATCTGGGCTTTCGAAATTTCAATGGTTTTCCATAGCCGCGGCAAGTTGCTGATCATGGCAATATGCGCATGAAACTCGTCATCCGCACTGATGGCTTCAACATATTGGAGGCGCTCCAGAGCACGAGCATGCTTGTGCATGATGTCAGCCAAACGGTCGGTATGGGCCTGTGTCATCCGCGACGCTGCCTGTGACGCGCTCTCGACCTCAAGCGCCCGTCGGATCAGATAGGATTCCTCGATTTCATGGCGGTCAATGCGCGCAGCGCGGGTCGCCGACTGAGCGACCACTTCAACAAGATGCTCATCGCTCAACTTCTTGACCGCCTCGCGCACCGGCGTACGCGACACCGACAGCTGGGCGGCGATATCCTTCTCGTCAATCGTATCGCCTGGCTTGATGGCGCCGGTCAAAATCAGGGTCCGCACGATGGCATAAATCTGCTCCCGCAAGGAGTAGCGGCGGTCCAGCTGTGTGTTTGATAAATCGAACGGCATGACTGTGATACTAATATAATAGTTCTGGACAGCAAGGGAAAATTGGGCTTACCTAATGGAAATATCGGGATCAGTCAGGGTGGCGGCATGAGCGCACAAGCCAATTTTCCGAAGCTTCACAATGCCATGTGGCCGGGTCTGGTCGGCAAGGGGCCTGACTCGGAGCCGCCGATTGATCTCGATACGATGATATCGCTGACGGTCAACGCGGAAGTCGACGGCGTCAAGTTTGATGGCATCGACATTTTCCTGATTGACCCGCACACGTCCATTGACGCGACCGACGACGAGATCAAGGCGCTTGCCGAAAAGGTGCAGAAAAACAATCTGAAGATCGGCTCTGCTGTCGCGCCGATCTGGGGCAATCCGGCCTTCGGTTCGGCGGACGAGCGCAAGCAATTTGTCGGGGTGATCAGGAAGGCCTGCCGGATCATGGGCAAGCTGCGTGATCTGGGCGTGCGCGACTACGGCATCATCCGCATCGATTCAGCTGGCAGCCCTGCCGACTTTGACAAAGACCCGGCCGGCAACACCAAACTTGTCGCGCAGACTTGGCGGGAGGCTTGCGATGTCGCCGAGAGCTTTGGCGAGCGGCTTGCCGCAGAAGGCGAGATCTGCTGGGGCGGAATGCATTCATGGAAAGCGATGCTGGCGACGCTTGAAGCGGTCGACCGGCCGAAGGTCATCGGGTTCCAGGCGGACATGGCGCACACGCTGCTCTACACGCTTGGCTACAATGCGCCCGAGGCGCGCATCCTGCCGGAAGGCTTTGACTGGAAGGACAAGACAGTCCTCGATGCAGCCATGAAAACCATGACGGATGCGCTGCGGCCCTGGATGATTGATTTCCATGTGGCGCAGAATGACGCGACTGTGAAGGGCATGGGCAATCATGACAAGACCGGCCGCCATTGCCTTGCCAATGACCCGAATGGCAAGCTCGACATTGCCCACCACGCCGGCTTCTGGCTGCGCGACGGCAACGGAAATCTGACCAAGGCGGTGCAGCACATTTGCTGGGACGGCTGCATGTTCTCCAATGACATCATGCTGAAGCAGCAAACATGGAATGACATCCTGGCGGCAATGATCAAGGTCCGCAACGCGCATGGGTGGGCCGCGTAAATGGCAAAGAAGAAACTCAATGTCGGCATGATCGGCTACGGCTTCATGGGCCGCACCCATTCCAACGCCTTTTCGCAGGTCGGGCATTTTTTCGATACTGGCTACCAACCGGTTCTCAAGACGATCTGCGCCCGTGATGCTGAAAAGGGCAAGGCGTTCGCCGATCAGTGGGGATATGAATCCTCAGTAACCGATTGGCGCAAACTGGTTGATGACAAGAACATTGACCTGATCGACATCGCCAGCCCCAATGACACGCACATGGAGATCGCCATTGCCGCCGCCGAGGCTGGCAAGATGGTGATGTGCGAAAAGCCGCTCGGACGCTCTGCCGCTGAATCGCGCAAGATGGTCGATGCGGTCGAAAAGGCCAAGGTGGCCAACATGGTCTGGTATAATTACCGGCGCGTGCCTGCGGTGACGTTGGCCAAACAGCTGATCGACGAAGGCAAGCTTGGAAAGATTTTCCACTACCGCGCCAAGTTCCTGCAGGACTGGACCATTTCGAAGGATTTGCCGCAGGGCGGCCAGGGTCTCTGGCGGCTTGATGTCGGCGTTGCAGGCAGCGGGGTCACGGGCGATCTATTGGCGCATTGCATCGATACCGCGATGTGGCTCAACGGCGGTATCGAGAAGGTTTGCGGCATGACCGAAACCTTCATCAAGGAGCGCCATCACAACATAACCGGCAAGACCGAGAAGGTCGGCATTGATGATGCCAGCCTGTTCCTTGCCCGCTTTTCCAATGGCTCGCTCGCCAACTTCGAGGCGACCCGCTATGCGCGCGGCCACAAGGCGCTTTACACCCTCGAGATCAACGGCGAGCATGCGTCGATCGCCTGGGACCTGCACGACCTACACAGGCTGCAGTATTTCGACCATCGCGATGAAGGCCGTGAGCGCGGCTGGCGCTCATTGCACATCACCGACAGTGACCACCCTTACATGTCGCATTGGTGGGTGCCGGGCCTGCAGATCGGCTACGAACATTCATTCATCCATCAGGCCGCCGATTTCCTGTCGGGCCTTTCAAGCGGCTCACCCGCATCGCCGACGTTCAAGGACGCGCTAGCGACGGATCTGGTGACGGATGCTGTTCTGAAATCGGCGCGGACGGGACATTGGGAAAACGTCGCCTGACGCAGCGAAATTCGGGTTCGGTAACAGGAGGTAGCTGAAAGGACCAACCGGCATGCGGGTGACCTGGCGGAGCAGGACATCCGGAGCAGAGGCCAAGGCAAAGGCCGCAACGCCAACAAGACGCAAGACCAAGAAACGCGGCCTCAAGGCAGGTGGCCGTCAACGAAATGGGAGAGAGAGCATGTTGAGACGCACATTCATGTCGCTGACTTTGGGCACCGCAATTGCCTTGTCCGGCGCATTCAACGCCGCCGCTCAGGCGGAAGAACTGACAATTTTCTGGGCAGAATGGGATCCGGCAAACTATTTGCAGGAACTGGCCAATATCTACACGGCAGAAACCGGCGTGACTGTCACTGTTCAGACCACCCCATGGCCGGATTTCCAAACCAAGGCCTTTGCCGAGTTCAATGCCAAGGGCGAAGCCTTTGACATGGTGGTTGGCGACTCGCAGTGGACAGGTGCCGGATCAACCGGTGGCCACTATGTCGATCTGACGGACTTCTATGCCAAGCACAAGGTTCTTGATTCGATGGCGCCCGCCACGGTCAAGGCCTATTCTGAATATCCCGGAAACAGCGGCAAATACTGGTCCATCCCGCTCGAAGGTGACGCTGCAGGCTGGGCCTACCGCAAGGACTGGTTCGAAGATCCCAAGGAAATGGCGGCTTTCAAGGCCAAGTATGGCTACGATCTTGCTGTGCCGAAAACCTACAAGGAACTGCGCGACATCGCCGAGTTCTTCTACCGCCCCGATGAAAAGCGTTACGGCATCGCGATCTACACCGACAACAGCTATGACGCCATGCTGATGGGCATTGAAAGCACGATCTTCAGCTATGGCGGCGAACTTGGCGACTATGCGACCTACAAGGTCGATGGCATCCTGAATTCACCGCAAAACGCCGAAGCGGTTGAAATGTACAAGCAGCTCTACGGCTTCACGCCGCCGAACTGGGGCAAGACCTTCTTCCAAGAAGACAATCAGGCCATCACCGAAAATCTCGCGGCCATGAGCTTGAACTTCTTTGCCTTCTTCCCGGCATTGGCCAACAAGGCTTCAAACCCGAATGCTGATGTCACCGGCTACTTCGCCAATCCGGCAGGTCCGGGCGGCGCGCAGCACGCGGCGCTTGGCGGGCAGGGAATTTCCATCGTTTCCTATTCGAAGAAGCAGGAAGAATCGATGAAGTTCCTTGAATGGTTCATCAAGGACGAAACCCAAAAGAAATGGGCCGAACTTGGCGGCTACACCTGCAACAAGGCCGTGTTGGAGTCGGAAGCCTTCCGCAAAGCAACGCCGTACAACGAAGCCTTCTACCAGACCATGTTCATGGTGAAGGACTTCTGGGCAGTGCCGGAATACGCCGAACTGCTGACGCAGATCAACAATCACGTCTATCCTTACGTGATCAGCGGAGAAGGCGGCAGCGCACAGGCCGTCCTCGACAACGTGTCCAAGGAGTGGACCGAAACGTTCAAGAAATACGGCCGCGGCGGCTAATCCTCCGACCAAAGCGGGCAGGAGGGGGGCTCCCCCTCCTGCGCTCTCCAGTGACATGCGAGGACAAGATGGCAGGACTGGCCACACTTCATCCGTCATCAAAGGCGGCAGCTCGCGGGTGGAGCGATCTGACCATCAGGAATATCTTCATCATCCCGACGATCATGTTCCTGATCATCTTCAATGTCTTCCCACTGCTTTATTCGCTCGGCTACTCGTTTACGGATTTCCGTGCGTCGGTGAATGAGCCGGTGAAATTTGTCGGACTCGCCAATTATCGCGAGCTTCTCAATGATCCGCGCATCTGGAACAATTTCTGGGTGACAGCCAAATATGTGATGGTGTCCGTGTTCGGGCAGATGGTGATCGGCTTCGGCCTGGCGCTGCTGCTCAACCGCAAAATTCCCGCCAAAGGCCTGATCACCACGCTCTTGATGCTGCCGATGATGATGTCGGCCGCCGTCGTCGGCCTGTTCTGGCGCCTGTTGTATGATCCGTCTTGGGGGCCGCTGAACTACGTACTCGGACTTGGCAATCTGGCCTGGCTTTCTGACGCAAATCTTGCTCTCTATGCTGTGGCAATCACGGATATCTGGATGTGGGCGCCGTTCGTCATGCTTTTGTCGCTGGCCGGGTTGTCAGCGGTGCCGCAGCATCTGTACGAGGCTGCCGCCATTGACCGCGCCGGTTCTTGGTACACCTTCTTTCACATCACCCTGCCGCTGGTCTCGCCGCTGTTGCTGATCGCCTTGATTTTCCGGACGATGGAAGCGTTCAAGACCTTTGACATCGCCTACATCCTGTCAACGCAGCCGACGACCGAACTGGTTTCGATCAAGCTTTACAAGTTTGCGTTTCAGGAATGGCAGACGGGCAAGTCCTGCGCGCTCGCCTACATCGTCCTGATCATGGTGTTGGCGATTACCAACATTTACGTGAAATACCTCAACAAGGCGAAGGAACGCTAGTCATGGCTGTCGTCACCTCCGCGCGAAAGAAGACGTTGAACCGGGTCGCCATTGCGGCGGTCGTTGTCATCGCCATCGCATTTCTGTCGCCGCTGTACTGGATCGGTTCAACCGCCTTCAAGCCCCGCAGCCTTGCAACCACTGTTCCCCCGACTGTCTTCTTTCAGCCGGAAATCACGCCGTTCATCAAACTGTTCACCAAGCGCGTCCAGTTGACCAAGCCGGTCGATCCGGCAGTGTATGATGCTGCGCCTTGGTATGAAAAACGCATCTACGACGGCGGCGAGCGCATCCTGCGCGTCGGGCCAAGCATCCAGCTGTCGCAATATCCCAACCGCTTCATGAACAGTCTGATTGTTGCGGTCATCAGCACGTTCATCGCCGTGTCGATGGGAACGATCACGGCATACGGTTTCTCGCGGTTCAAGATGGCGGGGGAGGCGGACTGGCTGTTTTTCATACTTTCCACGCGCATGCTGCCGCCTATCGTCGTCGCGATCCCGATGTACCTGATGTACCGGGTCGTAGGCCTGAACGATTCACACATCGGCCTGATCATTCTCTACACCGCCTTCAACCTGTCTTTCTCGGTTTGGCTGATGAAGGGGTTCATGGATGAAATCCCGAAGGAGTATGAAGAAGCCGCACTGGTCGATGGCTACACCCGCATGCAGTCATTCTTCAAGATCGTGCTGCCGGAAGCCGTGACGGGCATCGCGGCGACCTCCGTGTTCTGTTTCATCACCGCGTGGAATGAATATGCCTTTGCGCTGATCATGACCAACCGGCGGGCCCAGACGACACCGCCATTCATTCCAAGCCAGGTTGGCTCCGGCCTGATTGACTGGACTGTCATCGCGGCAGGAACCTTGCTTTTCATTATCCCGGTCGCAGTCTTCACATTCATGTTGCGCAATCATCTCCTGCGCGGGGTGACATTCGGCGCAATCCGCAAATAGGAGGCCGATCTTGGGTTTTCGCGAAATGAGCGTGGCGTATTTCGAGCCGGCCTCCATCTGGACCATGGTGTTCGGAATCGTTGCCCTGTGCCAGCCAATCAACATGACACTGCACAGCTATGGTGTGACAATCATTCTGATCGGGCTTGTCGGCTTCAACATCTTCTCGAAAATCAAACCCTTACCGTCCAAGGAATAGTCGTCGCAAATGGCAGAGATCATCCTCAGGGACATCGAGAAGTTTTTCGGCGCTGCCTATGTCATCCGCAAGCTCAATCTCGTGATCAAGCATCGCGAGTTTGTCGTCTTGCTCGGGCCATCGGGCTGCGGCAAGACAACAACCTTGCGTGCAATCGCCGGACTTGAGGAGATCGACAGAGGCGAAATCCTGATTGACGGGAAGCCGGTTCAGAGCCTTGAAGCGGGAGACCGCGACATCGCGTTCGTTTTCCAGCTCTTTGCGCTTTACCCGCATCTTACGGCATATGAAAACATCGCATTCCCATTGCGTGCGATGCGCGAGAGCAAGGACGGCATCGACAAGAAAGTCCGTGCGGTCGCCCGCTCCCTGCAGATCGAACACCTGCTTGGCAAGCGGCCGTCGTCACTCGCAGGCGGTGATATGCAGCGTGTCGCCATTGGCCGGGCACTGGTGCGCAGACCCAAGGCGATGCTGATGGATGAGCCAATGGGAGCGCTCGACGCCAAGTTGCGCGAAGAGATGCGCACGGAACTCAAGCGGCTGCATCTCGAAAGTGAGGCGACCACTGTCTATGTCACCCACGACCAGGTCGAGGCCATGTCGATGGCGGACCGGATCGCCATCATGAATGACGGGATATTGCAGCAGGTCGGCACGCCTGATGAGGTTTATCACCGCCCCGCCAATCTATTTGTCGCGCAGTTCGTGGGCAGCCCGGTGATGAACGTTGCGCACGTTGCAATCACGGCCAAAGGCAACGTGCTGAACGTCAATCTTGCCGGTGAGGCAACCGCCTTCGAATTCCCGCAGGAACTTGCGGCGCAGGTCAGCGCCTCGCCGTCCGGCGCCGGTGATCTGACCCTCGGAATCCGCCCGGAAGGCGTGTTGCTTTCGCATGAAGAAAAAGCGGGTTTCGCCCCGTCTCAAGTTCATTTGATCGAGCCGCTCGGCGCTTATGACATTGTCGACCTGCAGATTGGATCGACGTTGCTGCGCGCACGAACCCGAAGCGGCTTTGCCGGGAAGGCCGGTGAAAAAGTCTGGGCGCGCCTCGATCCCGCACAGACCCATTTCTTCAATTCCAAATCGGGCGATTCCCTGCACATAAGGCTTGGTAATGGCGCAAATTAAATTTGAATCAGTCACCAAGAAATTCGGCGGCAACACCGCGCTGGATGCCTTGTCGCTTGATGTCGCGGACGGTGAGTTCTTCGTCTTGCTGGGGCCGACCGGCGCGGGCAAGACAACCGCGCTCCGCCTCATCGCCGGGCTCGATATGCCCGACAGCGGGTCAATTGATATCGCCGGGGAGGATGTGAGCGACCGCACCGCTGCCGAGCGGGATGTCGCTTTGGTGTTTCAGTATTACTCACTTTACCCGCGCTACACCGTTCGCCAGAACCTCGAGTTCCCGCTGCGCTCGCGCACACGCAACTTTGCCCAAAGCGAGATAGACCAACGCGTTGACCAGGCTTCCAAAACTTTGCGCATTGCCCATCTGATGGACCGAAAGACAGACCGCCTTTCGGGCGGCGAGATGCAGCGCGTCTCCATCGGCCGCGCCATCGTGCGCGAGCCGCGCGCGTTCCTGATGGATGAACCGCTGTCCAATCTTGATGCCAAGTTGCGCGAAGCCTTGCGCTCGGAACTCAAGGAACTGCAGATCCGCCTGAAAGCCACATTCGTGTTTGTCACACATGATCAGGTCGAAGCCATGTCAATGGGCGACAAGGTCGCCGTCCTCAACAAGGGCAAGCTGGTACAGGTTGGCAGGCCTTGGGATATCTACAATCGTCCGCGCGACTTGTTTGTCGCCTCGTTCGTCGGCTCGCCGTCGATGAACTTGTTGCCGGGCGTTGTGTCGGGCGCAGAGTGCAGCTTGTTCGGCGGTGCGCAGAAACTGAAAATGCCGGTCAAGCCGGGCGTGCCGGGTGTAACCGTTGGCGTCAGGGCCGAAGATGTCGTCGTAGGCCCGGACGGTCCGGTGGCGGCTGTCATCCATGATGTGGAAAATCACGGTGTCGAGAAGATCGTGACGCTGCGGGTCAGTGATGTGCTGCTGAAAGCGACCGTCTCGTCGAAAATGCAGACGGCGGTCGATGCCGCAGTGCGGTTTGGTCTTGTTCCGGATAAGGCGCACTTTTTTGACCCGGCTTCGGGGTTGAACCTGTCCGCATGATTTGCAGACAACAGATTGATTTGGAAAGGGCGGTACAATGCGGTTTTCAGGGCGCAAGGCGGTGGTCACCGGCGGAGCATCGGGCATCGGCGAGGCGGTGGTGAAGCGGATCACCGCAGAAGGCGGACGGGTTGCCATCTGGGATTTGAACGGCCCGATCAAGGTTGACATTTCGGACAATGCTTCGGTCGAGAACGCCGTAAAGGAAACGTTGGCACAGATGGGCGGGATCGACATCCTGGTCAACAGCGCAGGCATCACCGGCCCGACGGTCCCGCTTGCCGAATTCCCGATAGACGGCTGGATGCAGGTGATGGCGATCAACGTCAACGGGACGTTCTTCACAAACCGTGCGGTCATTCCGCTGATGATCGCGCAGGATTACGGCCGCATCGTCAACATCGCCTCCATTGCCGGCAAGGAAGGCAACCCCAATGCCTCGGGCTATTCGGCGTCAAAAGCGGCGGTCATTGGCATGACCAAATCGCTGGCCAAGGAAGTGGCCAAAAACAACATTTCGGTCAATGCGGTGACGCCCGCCGCTGTGCGCACCCCGATCTTCGACCAGATGCCCCAAAGCCATATTGATTTCATGCTGTCGAAAATCCCGCGTGGACGGTTCGGCACCGTCGAGGAAGTGGCAAACCTTGTCTGCTGGCTGGCGAGCGAGGAGTGCTCTTTCTCGACCGGCGCCGTGTTCGACGTCTCGGGAGGCCGCGCGACGTACTGAGTTCTTGCATGACCCGTTTGAACGCCTGCTGGGAGTGAAGGCCATGAAAACCGGAATCAATCTGTTGCTGTGGACACCGCATGTGACAGCCGAGCATTTCCCGATTTTGAAAGATCTGAAAAAGACCGGGTACGACACGGTCGAAATTCCGATTTTTGAAGGCACGCCCGACCACTACGCCATGCTCGGTGCGGAACTCGACAGGCTGGGGCTGGAGCGCAGTGTCGTCAGCGTCATCGGGCCATCGGGCAAGAACCCGCTTTCGCCTGAAAAGGCCGAGCGACAAGCGGCAATAGACTACGCAAAATGGGTAATCGACTGCACGGCTGCACTTGGCGCCAACATACTTGCCGGTCCCATGCATTCGGAACTCGGCTACTTCTCCGGCAACGCCCCGACCATAGCGGAGCGCAAGCACGGCATTTCCTTCCATCGCAAAGCCGGAGACTATGCCGCGAAGAAAAAGGTTCGCTTTGCGCTTGAGGCACTCAACCGGTTCGAATGCTACTTCCTCAATACGATGGAGCAATTGTCCGATTATCTGGACGAGGTCGACCATCCGGCAGTGAAGGCCATGTACGACACGTTCCACGCAAACATTGAAGAGAAAGATCCCGTCAAGGCAATCAAGACCATCAAGAAACACATGATACACGTGCACATCTCGGAAAATGACCGCGGTACGCCGGGCAAGGGCCATGTGCCGTGGGAAGCAACTTACAAGGCCCTTCGCACGGCAAAATATGATGACTGGATCACCATCGAGGCCTTTGGCCGGGCAATGCCCGAGCTGGCTGCGGCAACGCGCGTGTGGCGCGACTTCTTCCCGACGCGCGAGAGCGTTTACCGCGAAGGGCTCAAACAGATGAAGACTGGTTGGGCCAAAGCGCAATGACCGGCCCGCGCATCTACGTTGTCGGCACGTGCGACACGAAGGCGCCGGAACTTCAATATGCCGCAGATCTCATCCGGAAAGCCGGAGTCGACGCTGTCGTTGCCGATGTCTCCACGGGCCCCGGCCAGTTCGCCGCCGACATCGGCCCGCAAGTTGTTGCCGGATTTCATCCCGAGGGTGTCTCGGCCGTGTTGGGCCTGTCGGATCGCGGCCAGGCGGTGGCTGCCATGGCCGAGGCGCTAACCCGCTTCATCGTTTCACGAACCGATGTCGCAGGCATTCTGGGCATGGGCGGATCGGGTAATTCGACCATCGTCACCGCCGCCATGCGCGCCCTGCCAATCGGTGTTCCCAAGCTGATGGTCTCGACGCTTGCCTCCGGCAATGTCGCACCGTTTGTCGGCCCGTCCGATATCACCATGATGCATTCGGTCAGCGATGTCGCTGGTCTCAACGCCATTTCGCGCAAGGTGATCGGCAACGCTGCTCATGCCATCGCCGGCATGGTCCTGAATTCCGTTCCGGAAGTCAGTGATGGCAAGATGCCGGTCGGCATGACCATGTTTGGCGTCACGACTGCTTGCATCAGCCAGATTCGCCAGATGCTGGACAAGACCTGCGAATGCTTCGTTTTTCATGCCACAGGCACCGGCGGCCAATGCATGGAAAAGCTGATCGATTCAGGCTATCTCGCTGCGACAATCGACATCACCACGACCGAAGTTGCCGACCATCTGTGCGGCGGCATTTTGCCCTGCACCGACGACCGGTTCGGCGCGGTGATCCGCACGAAAATTCCCTTTGTCGGATCTGTCGGCGCTGTCGACATGGTCAATTTCGGGGCGCGGGAAACGGTCCCGGAAAAATACGCGGGACGGCGATTCCATGTTCACAACGCTACCGTGACCTTGATGCGCACGACACCGGGCGAAAATGCCGCCATCGGAACCTGGATTGCCGAGCGGCTGAACAAGATGGAGGGTCCGGTGCGGTTCCTGTTGCCGCTGCGCGGAGTTTCGGCAATTGACGCCGAAGGCATGCCGTTCCACGATCCGCAAGCGGATCAAGCCTTGTTTTCCGCCATTCGCTCGGGATGGAAACCGTCCGCCAAGCGCCAATTGATCGAAGTGGACGACCATATCAATAGCCCGCGATTTGCCGAGGCGGTCGTCAAGGCATTCAGGGAAATAGCGTGAAGCAGCATGGCCAGAATTGAACGATCCGTATTGCTCGAAAAATTCCGCGAAATGGTCAAGCGCCGCCAGCCGATCATCGGCGGCGGTGCAGGGACAGGGCTTTCGGCAAAGTGCGAAGAGGCGGGCGGCATCGACCTTATCGTCATCTACAATTCCGGACGCTACCGCATGGCTGGGCGCGGCTCGCTTGCCGGACTTATGGCCTATGGCAACGCCAACGACATCGTGCAGGAAATGGCGCATGAGGTTTTGCCAGTGGTCAAACACACGCCCGTGCTGGCCGGTGTCAATGGCACGGATCCGTTCGCGCTGATGGATGACCTTCTTGACCGGCTCAAGCAGATGGGCTTTTCCGGCGTGCAAAACTTCCCGACAGTCGGCTTGTTCGACGGCATCATGCGGCGGAACCTTGAAGAGACCGGCATGGGGTACGGACTTGAAGTGGACATGATCGCCAAAGCGCACCAGCGCGACATGCTGACCACGCCCTACGTTTTTTCAGCCGACGAAGCCATTGCGATGGCCAAGGCGGGAGCAGATATCATCGTGCCACACATGGGCCTGACCACAGGCGGCACCATTGGCGCGGAAACGGCCGTCAAGCTTGAACAGTGTCCGGCCATCATCGACGGATGGGCGGAAGCGGCAATGAAGGTGCGCAAGGATATCATCGTGATCTGCCATGGCGGCCCCATTTCCTCGCCCTCCGACGCTGAGTATGTGCTCAAAAATTCGCAGCATGTGCACGGCTTTTACGGCGCAAGCTCGATGGAGCGGCTGCCGACAGAAATTGCCCTGACCGCACAGACCAAACTGTTCAAGTCCATATCGTTCTAGGAGATCAACATCATGGCTCGTGCCTATGCCAGCGCCATCATCAAGGCTCCCGTTGAAACAGTTTGGAGCCTGATCCGCAATTTCAACGGCCTGCCGGATTGGGTTCCGATCGTCGCTGATTCACAGATCGAAGGCGGGCTGGACCCGGATGTGGTCGGCTGTGTGCGCTCGTTTCACACCAAGGACGGCGGCCATATCCGCGAGCGGCTTTTGACACTGGACGACGCCAGCCACACCTTCGCCTACAATTTCGAAAAGCCGGCCTTTCCGGTCAAGAACTACATCGCCACTGTTCGGTTGATGCCGGTGACGCATACCGACCAGACCTTCGCCGAATGGGAGGCCGTGTTTGACGAGGCGCCGGGCGATGAGGGCAAGTATGTCGACATCATTTCCCGCGATGTCTTCGCCGCAGGCTGGAAGGCGCTGAACGAAAAGATCAGGCGCGAGAAGCCGCCAAGACCGGATGGCGCCGAGCGCTGGAAGGCATGGGCGCCCAACAAGGTCTGGACATCGCGCGCCATGAAGGCCCCGGTCGCGGATGTCTGGAAAGTCATGCGCGACTTTGCCGGCATGGGCGGCTGGCATGATGAAATCACCAGAATGACGATGCTTGGGAACGTCCGATCAGACAAGGTGTCCGGCGTGCGCGACTTCTACTTTGGAGAAGGCCACCTCAATGAGGAACTGCTGTCGTTGTGCGACCAGACACGGTCTTTCCTCTACCGCATCACCAAATCTGAAATCCCGTGGATGAACTACGTATCCGGGCCGCGCCTTTGGCCGGTGACGGCGGACAATTCCACTTTTGGCGTTTGGACGGGCGACTGGGTTTCCAGCCCGCACGAGGACCTCGTTCTGATCCCGCGCACGGAGAGCAACGTCTATCAGAAAGCCTTCGCCACGCTGGAGCAGAAACTCAAGGCGAAAAAAAAGGCCTGACAGCCAAGGAGGAAAACCATGGAACGCATGGGTCACGTCATTCATCTGCGCGGCGAGGTCATCGACGAATACAAGCGAATCCACTCCGCCGTCTGGCCTGCGGTTCTGAAAGCCATCTCGGATTCGAACATCCGCAACTACACCATCTTCCTGAAAGAGCCGGAAAATCTGATGTTCGCCTATTGGGAATATCACGGCACTGACTTCGCCGCCGACATGGCCAAGATGAAGCTGGTACCGGAAATGCTGGAGTGGTGGAAAATCACCGATCCGATGCAGATTCCGTTCGAGACCCGCAAAGCCGGCGAATGGTGGGCGGGCATGGAGAATGTCTTCCACACAGACTAAGTACCTTGAGACCACAAAGGCTGTAAGCCCGAAACTGCCATGTCTGCCGCGCCCGAATTTGTCATGCGCAAAAAGCCAAACAGATGCTTTGCGCAATATCTCATTGGCTTGCCGCAATCCGCGGTTCTCGCGTTCCAACGTCTTCAGCTTCTCATCTCTTCACTTGTAGCCTCGGCACGCTTGCCGCTGTCCACCTCGGCCTTCCTTACCCACTCATGCAGCCTGGGCGGAGAACAGCCAGTCTTCTCGGCAATCGACACCACCGTCGCCCAGCGCGATGGATTATCGGCTTAGCGATCCAGCACGATCCGGATCGCCCGTGCCCGCACTTTGCGGGCGAACTTGTTCGTTGTATTGCTCATAACGGCTCCTTCTACTCAAGAGTTGGAGCCTCCGGCAATCCAGGGGCGGTTCACCCTTCGGGGTCACTTCGAAGACGGGAAGGGTGGTGGAGTTGCGCAAGTGCTGAATGAGTGACAGTGCGCATGTCCAAATCGACTGTGGCCCAGCATGCCGATCCGCAGCATTGCTCAAGCCTTCCCTGATGCGCCAAGGCCACGGATCACGGCCCTTGCCACCTCGGCTACCGGGGTTTCGGTGGCCTTCAGAATTGCGATCCTGTCAAACCGGGCCGGGTCGCGTTCAAGGGATCCACGCAGGGCCGCGCCAAAGGCCATGCGCAATTCGGTTCCGATGTTGAATTTGCAGATATGGCTGGTGGCGGCCAGATCGGCGCGCTGGGCCGGCGGCACACCTGATCCGCCATGGATGACCAACGGGACCGTTGTCAAAGCCTCGATCGCGCGCAGGCGGGCGATATCCAGTCCCAGACCGGGGTTTTGCTGCAAATGCAGATTGCCGATCGAGATGGCCATCGCGTCCACGCCGGTTTCGCGGGCAAAGCGGGCAGCCTCCTCAGGGTTGGTACCGGCGGATGCGGCACCGCCGGCATAGCCGACAAAGCCTATCTCGCCTTCACAACTGACGCCCGCCGAATGGGCCAATTCAACGACAGCCGCCGTCGCATCGATGTTCTGTGCCAGGGGCAGCTTCGATCCGTCAAACATGATTGAGGTAAACCCCGCATCAAGTGCCGCGCGGCAGTCATCCAGCACATAGCCGTGGTCCAGATGCACCACCACTGGAACGCTGGCGTTCTCGGCCAGATAACGAAACATGCGACCCAGGATGGGCAACGGCGTGTGCTCGCGGCAGCCGGGGCCGGCTTGCAGGATGATCGGGGCACGCTCTGCCTCGGACGCGCTGACATAGGCGCGCATATCCTCCCACCCAAGGCAGACTAGGCCGGGGACGGCATAACCGCCCAGCAGCGCCGGTTGCAGCACGTCGCGCAGCGTGACCAGCGTCATTTGAACTTGGCCACCATGTCCATGATGCCCGGGATGGTATGCAGTTGCGCGGCATGGGTAGGCTGGAAATACTGCTTCAGGCTGCGCTGGGACAGTCCGCCAAGGATGGTGAAGTAATACATCTCGTACCCTGGCAGCACGCAGCAGGGGTGATAGCCAGTGTCGATCAGCACGGTAGAGCGGTTCATGACGTGGTAGGCGTCGCCCGGTTCGTTATCGACCCGCTGCATCATCTGAAGGCCCGAGCCGTAGTCGGGACGAAAGCGGAAGTTATAGCATTCGTCGTGGCGGGTTTCTTCTGGCAAACGGTCTGTATCGTGCTTGTGGCTGGGAAAGCCAGACCAGCCGCCGGCGCCCACTGTGAAAAGCTCGGATACCAGCAGGCGGCCCACGCGGTCATGGTAGGCGGACCCGAGGATGTGCTTGATCTTGCGGTGGGTTTTCGTGTCGTCTGACCCGTATTGCACCGTGTCGATATCGGCGGCCCGCACCGCGAAGGGGCGCAGGGTTTCAGCGAACTTCGCCCCTGCGATGAAGGTTTCCGTATCGGTCAGCGCGGTGATCCGGGTGGCGGCATTGGTGGGGATGTACACACCCTCAGGCTCGCCATCCCAGACATTGGCGCCGCGATGGCCAATGGCGGCAAAGGTTTCGCCCAGCGTTTCAACCGTCACCGTGCCGGTGGCGGGAACCACGCAGGTTTCATAGCCGGGGGTGCGATAGTCGAACGTCTCACCTGCGTTCAGCCGGACAATGTTGAAATAGACCAGCGGCACATGCGGATCTTCCAGATCGACGATGGCGCGGTTGTGGTTGTCATGGGGGGGGATGTGCATGGAGGTCCTTTTATGCAGAAGGGTCGGGGTGCTGGCCAAGAAAGGCGTCAAGTTCGGCGCGGGTGGGCATGGCCGGGGCGCAGCCGACT
>JBATMU010000011.1:0-9743 GCA_049289995.1 Rhizobiaceae bacterium
TGGCCGATTTGCCCGCCTGCGGCGTCGCAAGCCCTTGAAAGCCAAACGGCTTCCTGCGGTCCCGCTCCTGTCATGCGGCCAAATTCTCTCATACCATTTCGATCCTGTTTATGAGTCCACGGCCTAATTGACCAGGCCGATTTCCTTCATTTTCGCAAGCAGTTCCGCATTCGGCTTGCCGGTTTGTTCAAGGCCGAACAAGGCCTGGAACTCGGAAATCGCCGCTTCGGTCCTCGCGCCCATCCTGCCGTCAATGGTGATCTGGTCATTGCCGAACGACTTCAAACCCGCCTGGATTTTTTCCAGCTCGGAATTCGCGCCCGGCTTGGCGGTAACCGGCTTTTCGGGGCCTTGCGCCGGCTTGGCCTTGGCATCGCGCTGCGCAGGGCTCGGGGTTGGAATGGACGCCGTCTTCGGTGAGGATGCGTTGAGCTGTTTGAGCAGCGCGGCATCCACCTTGCCGGTCGGCGTCAGCCCGACAATACGCTGGTAGGTTTCGATGGCCTTGCGGGTCTGCGGACCCGAAACACCGTCAACCGGCCCGGAGTAGAGCTTCAATTCACTCAGCACCGCCTGAACCTGACCAATGGCCGGATCGCCTTTGACGGCCTGTTCGCGCTCGATCCTGATGCGCGATTCCGTCTGCGGCTTCTCGGGCAGTTTGGGCGCGACGTAATTGTCAAAGGTACGGGTCGCGAAAAACGTCGTCTTATGGGCATGCGGCTGATACCAGACCGCATTTGCGGCAACAAAGGCAAAGGTAACCAGGAATGCCGTCACTGCTCCGACTGGTGCGGGGTTGCGGCCCATGGCCTCGGTCACCGCAAGAGCGGCTTCGAAAGCGATATTCTTTGGCCGTTCCATCGGGTCAGCCAGCCTTGCGGAATGCTTCATGGCCATTGCTCCCTTTCTTGCGGACAGATGTTGCGCCAGCTTGCGGCAGATTTTCGGCAGACAATGCATCAGGCAGGGTAATCCGAACGCTGGTGCCCCTGCCCGGCGCGCTTTCAATGCTCATGGCGCCGCCATGCAGCGCCACCAGCCCCTTGACCAGCGACAAGCCGAGACCCGTGCCTTCATACTGCCGCGTCAACTCGTTCTGGACCTGCGTGAATGGCCGGCCAATGCGTTCAAGATCGGCGGCATCCATGCCAATGCCATTGTCGGAAACTTCGATTGTCAGGTTCGTCCCGGCCGCGAACGCCGAGAGGATTACGCGGCCGTTATCGGGTGTGAATTTCACGGCATTCGACAACAGATTGATCATCATCTGCTGCACGGCGCGGCAATCAGCCGTCACGTCGCCAAGATCATCCGGAATCGAGGTTGCGATTTCAATTGCCTTTGCGCCAGCCTGGGTCTGCACCATGGACAGGCACATCGCTGCCGCATCGGCCAACCGGAATGGCTCGGGCGCAATTGCGTAGGAACCGGATTCAATTTTCGAAACGTCAAGGATGGCGTTGACCACCGACAGCAAATGCTGGCCTGACTGCGAAATCAGCCCGACATATTCCTTTTGGCGCGGATCGGAAAAGCCGCCGAACATTTCATGCAGCAGCATGTCGGAGAAACCGATGATCGCATTGAGCGGTGTGCGCAATTCGTGGCTGACTGCGGCGAGAAACCGGCTCTTGGCGATTTCCGTTTCGCTGCCCGCCTCATCAGCGCGCCGCTCGGCCTTTTCAAGGGCAAGCGCCTCGGCATTCGGGCGCAACAGGATCACCGGCCCTGCCGGACGGTCCAGAAAGTCGGCATTGAAATGGGTGTAGCCCTCGCCCGCCGGAAGGCGAAGCCGCAACACGCAGCGCGCAGCGCTGGCGCCGTTGCGGACATCGCCAAGCGCCGACAGGAACAGCACCCGGTCGGCGACATGCAGGCGCTCGAACAGGCCGTTGCCCGCCAGCAGCGAAAGATCGCCGCCAAAACCGGCAACATCGGGCGGCGACAGGAAATCAACCTGGCCCGAGGCATCGCTGCGGACTGCGGCAGCGCCCAATTGGTCCGCGAGACGAACAAGGCCAGAATCATCGTCGGTGACAGCGGTTGTGAATTCTTTGCGGCGGACCCAAAGGCTCAATCCATAGACGAAAGGACCAACCCAGGCGGCAGCGTTCGCAACTGAAGCGCCACCCAGGACTTGCGCGCCAAGCGATCCCGCCGCCAAAACCGCAAGCCCGCCGGCAAGTGCGGCACGGACGGTCTTTTGACCTGCGCCCAGCCATTTCGTTTCAATCGGCAGGGCGAGGGCCAGAATGGCCAAAGGCGTGCCCGCACCGCCTGAAAGAGCCAACAAAAGGGCCAGACCGGCCATTGCAGCAATGACCGGCAGAGCGAACCACGGGCGTGGCCTGCCCGTCCAGGCGATGAACAAGGCAGCGCCCCAGCCGGCGGCGAATGCGCCAAACAGCGCAGCCATGACGCTTGAGGCATTTCCACCGGATGCAAGCAAGGGCGCCGCAGCAAGGAAAACGACAAAGGGGGCAACAAGCGAAAGCCCGATCAGCCGCGCCTGAACGGGCCGGTCATCGGCGGAAACGTCCGGGTGCACGAGCCTGAGGCAGGCATCGGCCAGAGACTGTTTCCATCCCGCGCTGATCGTTGTGGCAATGCGCACGCACTTACGCTCTTTACTCGCGCCGAAACCCGAATTCCGGCAATGCTGCAAATTCTCATTTCCGGTTTAAGGAATGAATAAGGCTGACCTCTCCGTGGTCCGGTTCGACCTCGCATGCCCGGCATTCGGCAGGCGAAAACCCAAAGCTTTGCGTCATGGTTAGTGAAGCGTAAACGTGCCCGGGAATGGCGCGGCGCGGCCAATAAGCTTTGCTTTCCTGCATGTTTTCAGTGATTTGCCGCTTAAGTCCGATTGTGACTGCCGCCAGCCAAGCTCTCGCCAGCCCGGCTTTTTCCGTTCTGCGCGGCATCGCTAAAATTTGAGGCAAATTGGACAACCGGCTTCAAGCGCGCCTTGTCGCGTCCGTGACATTGTGCCGGAACTGTCAATGCGATTGCCCGCCTGTTGAAGCGGTGCGAAAGCCGGGGACTTATCATGGGTTTTCTTTTGCGCTGGGCCTTCCGCCTTTCGCTTGTCCTGCTTCTGGTTCCGCTTGGCGGGCCGGAGGACGGCGGCAAGGTTGATCTCGCCACGCCAATTCAGGCGTTTGTCGCGGCCCGTGAGGCCGTCGCCGACATGTCGAGCCTTTGCACCCGCAAGCCGGACGTCTGTGAAACGGGCAAGGCGGCCCTGAAAACCGTAACCGACCGCGCCAAGGCCGGCATCGACATGGCCATGCAGGCGCTCGACGGCGACAAGGACAGCCTGACAACCGGATCGGTCAAATAGGTCAATCCGGATCCTGCGGCATTTTCCGCCGGGACGGTGACGTGAGCACCGTTCGGCCCTATATGGGCGCAAACGGATTTGCCAACATGACACTGAAATTTGAAACCATCCGCGATGATTTTGCGCTTCTCGACGATTGGGAAGACAAATACCGCTATCTCATCGACCTTGGCCGCGATCTTGCCCCCTATCCGGAACAGCATCGCGATGCCGAGCACAAGGTGCAGGGCTGCGCAAGCCAGGTTTGGCTGGCGACGCGGGCGTCGGATGGAGCCGACCCGGTCCTGAATTTCGACGGCGATTCCGATGCCCATATCGTGCGCGGCCTGGTCGCGGTGATGATCGCGCTCATGTCGGGCCAAACGGCTTCGCAGATTCTCGCATCCGATCCGGAGGCAAGTTTCCGCACCTTGGGCCTCGATACGCATCTTTCGCTGCAGCGGGCCAATGGCTTGCGCTCGATGGTTGCCCGGATGAAGGCCGAAGCTTCTAAATACCGGGATGGTTTTCAAGTTTGAGCGCCGGCCGATATCCGTCGGCGCCCCAATGATGGATTGACCGCCGCCCAATTGCCGGCGGCGCATAGTGCCGCGCCAAAATGCCCAGCCCGGCCTTGAGCAGCATTTTGGCCGATCGCGCCGGCAAGAGCCTTTCGCGCTCGACTGTTTCCAGGCCTTTGAGAAAACAGCATACATCCAGGAGCAGGCCGGACAATTCCGGCCCGACGAAATCCATCGCCTTGGCGACCCGCAGTTTGGCCGCCAATACCGTTTCCGTCAGATCCGCCAGCCCGCCGCCTGCCCGCCGGCTTTGCGACACCGACGCTTCCCAATTGGCCCCCAACCGCGGCTGGATCGCTGCCCGCGTGAAGTCCGCACGCAGACGTTCGCCTGCCGCAAACTCGGCCTCGGCCAACAAGGGCGCGCCTGATTTCGACGTCCGGCGATACAAGGCGGCAAGCGGCGATTCATCGGGATTGACCAAAACCTCAGCGATGCCGAACGGCGTTGGCCGGCGCGCCAATGCAATGTCTGCAGCGCCCTCACGCCCCGGCGCGGACTTGACGGCGAGAGCCACGCTGCCTTCGGACCGAACAACCTGTCCGGCCTTGACCAGCCCGGCCAGCATCTTGGCATCCACCGCGCGTGGCGCGCGGCCTTCCGCTTTCAAGAGCACCGTTCCGGCTTGGGCAGTCCTTTCAAGCCGCGCCGCACCAAACGCCAGATAGCGGAGCACACGGGCTTGTCGCGGATCTTCGGGCATCGATTCAACCGGCATGCGCGCCTCGCCCGAACGCTGCCTTGGCGATCCGCTCGGTAACGATGACCAGCCGCTCAAACTCCGGATCGTCACGCATGTCCTCCACCAGATGACAGGCATGCAGCACCGTCGTCCTGTCACGGCCGAAGCCGCGGCCAACTTCGGCCATCGAAACACCCAGCACGACATGGGTGACGTACATGGCGATCTGGCGCACACGCGCCACGTCCATCGTTGAACGGCCGGTTTGGCGCAAGTCCTTGCCGGAAACCGAAAACAATGCCGCGGCGATATCGGTCATGGCCTCACAGATTTCCACCGACCGCTCAGATCGGCGCTTGGATGCCGGCAATCCGGCCGGCAAATCGCCTCCAGATTCTGCAGGCCGGTTTCCGGCATTGTTTTGAATGATCGGCTGCACGCTCGCCCCCAAAGGAAATCTAGGAATTTCTTCCGCATATTATACTTGACATACCCAACTCGCTGGATTAGGTTGGCTTCATAAGGAGTTAGACCAATGTCCGTGCTTTCAGACCGCCACTTTCACGATGAAACCGCCGCGTATCGCTTTGTCGAGGCGCGCGTTTGGCCGAATGGTCCGGTTTGCCCGCATTGCGGCGGCACCGACCGCATTTCCAGGATGAATGGCAAGAGCACCCGCATTGGCGCTTACAAGTGCTACCAGTGCCGCGCGCCGTTCACCGTGAAGATCGGCACCATCTTCGAAAGCTCGCACGTCAAGATGCACCTGTGGCTGCAGGCTATTTTCCTTGTCGCTTCATCAAAGAAGGGCATTTCGGCAAACCAGATTCACCGGACCTTGGGCGTTACCCTGAAAACTGCATGGTTCATGGGCCATCGCATCCGTGAAGCCATGCGCGCTGGCGGTCTTGGCCCGCTTGGTGGTGAAGGCCAGATTGTGGAGGCCGATGAAACCTATTTCGGTTCCAAGGCCGACAAGCGCACTACCAAGACCAGTGGCGAACCCTTTACCAAATCCGGACGCAACGGGCCGTCAAACAAGCGCGCCGTGGTCGGCTTGATTGAGCGGAACGGTTCGGTTCGCACCTTCCATGTCGCCAGCGCGACCAAGGAAAACGTTGCCACTCTCGTTACCGACAACGTTGCCCGCGAAAGCATCCTCTATACCGACGAAAGCCGCCTCTATACCGGTATGTCGGCGCATTTCGCGGACCATCAATCGGTCAAGCATTCCCGCAAGGAATACGTTCGCGGCAACGTGCATTCCAACACCATCGAAAGCTATTTTTCGATCTTCAAGCGCGGCATGCGCGGCACCTATCAGCATTGCGCCGAAAAGCACCTGCATCGTTATCTGGCAGAATTTGATTTCCGCCATAACGCTCGCGTAGCATTGGGCGTAAATGACGAAAGCCGGGCCGGTCGCATTCTTGACGGCGTGGTTGGCAAGCGACTGACTTATGAAACGACTAGTGCAAGGTGAGGCACCCTATGGCGTCTGGCGACCATCCCAATACAAGCCCAAAGCCAAGCGGCAAAAAGGCAAAAAAACTTAGTCAGAAAGAGCAATCCGAGCGGTTCAAAGAAGCCGCTCGGGATCTTGAAGCGGACGAAAGTGGGGAGATTTTCGAAGCTGCCACGCAAATTATTTTAACCAGGGCGCGTTCTCAAAAAAAACAATAACTTGCTGTTTTTTATATGCTTTATGGCGCATTGGCCGAACTCAACAAATCACCCTATGCCCAATATGGGAGGTATTTTGCAATGCGATACCCTTGGTTCGGTTCAAGGGGTTTTATTAATCCTGCTTCCAACGCATCTTTAATTACGTTAGATACTTGCGATGATTGGGAGTCTTTCAAGTTCATTCTTGCTCTAAGGCTGCTATTATTCATTGGATTTGTGTCTAAGTGACGAAGCACGGAATGTTGATAGCATGCACGAATACGGTCATCTCTAGACATCGAGCCAAATTCTGTCGTCTTAAACATGGTGACAACATATGAATTGTTAACAACTTGAAATAAGGGTGGCGATTGTCCAGCTCTTTCTATTGCTTGAAGTGCCCGCACAATTCCACTGCCTCGCTCCTCACAATGTCCAGCTCTTCTCATAAAAGAAGCTAGCCTTTCATTTCTTGACCTTGGAGGAGCATCTATTATCCTCTCTGGCTCAACAAAAGGCTTCCCAGCATTTATTATTTTTATCTTGTCGCTATAAATTTCAATTGTGGGTCGAACTCCCATTTCTAGCAAATCTTGGTGAATGATTGCGTTTGCTATAAATTCACGAACTGCCACTTCCGGGTAATATGTCTCTCGCTTACGGACGCCATGAACAAATATCTCCTTACCCATTATTTTCCCCGTAATATATTTAAGCAATAGTGGGAAAGCAATAGCATATCCAGTCTGTCCAGTAACATCGTCTTCTGCTTCTACTTTATTTCTCCCCTTATATACGATTACACGAGGTGATTTATTTTCTATAGTCTTGTGGTCGTTGATATTCTTTGCAGCTAGGATTGCCATTAGATTTGTGATGTCATACCCGCCCTGCAGGTCATCGTATAATAAACCATCTGCTAACATTTGTTCAATAGCAGCAGGCAATTGCTTCACATGCGGGTAGTATATTTCAGATATTTTTTGGAAATGAAACATTTCTGAAATCTCATCCTGATCCAAGTGAGATTCAGCAATGCCCAACTCAAAGGATTGCCGACTCGTTAGCGCCCATAGCGCGCGTTCCTTCTCTGGAAATTCATCCAAATGCCTTTTATTTTCACCAACTCTTATATAAGCGACATTGATAAACTTCACCGGTCGATCATACGCTGGCTCAATAGATACAATTTCTAACTTCTTTCCTGCAATATAAGTTGTTTCGAAGCTAAAGTTAATTTTCGGCGATAGCATTCTACTCAACCAATTTTCAAATACCTCTCCACCCTTTGTTTCATTTTTTAGATTTATATTTGTTCCAACTATTTCCTTTGTTTTGTTGTCTACGCCATACACCAAAAACGCATGACGCTTATCATTTAGCATCGCTGAATTCGCTAGAGCAGATATGTACTCGCCAAAATCCTCCGGCTTGAATGAGTTTTTCTTAAACTCAAACCATTCCGTTTCTCCGTCATGTGCACGGAGCGTATTTAGCAATTCAACAGGGTCAGCCAGAGCCATTGGGTGAGGCTACCCCACAAAAATCCGCGCCGCAATATGGGTATGCCAAGTGCAATATGCGGAATTTCTTCCTAATTATATACGTGACAAAAGTGAGCGATTCGGCTATGGAAGCGAAAGACAGGCCGGTGCTTGAAATTGAGATCACGCCTGAGATGATTGAGGCGGCGACTGACTGCCTTCTTGAGTCAGGCCAGCTTTCACACGAAATGAGAGAAGTCGCTGCTGCGCTCGCGCATCAATGTCTTGTGGCAGCGATTCCTTTCCGAGCACAACCATGGAAAATTCTAGAACTAGAAAGGCAGCCTCTTCAAAAAGACTGATATGCGTCTGAATATCGTGCTCAGTCATCGCGCCGTTGAATGAATCTCTGTCGAGATTAGCAAAAGAGATATAGGGCAAAACAACAACTCGATTTGAATATTTGTCATGCGTAACAATACCATGCGCGATACGATCCCTTTTCTTTTTCAGCTTCAAAATCCACGAGACCATGTAAGGCCAAATCTTAATAGCACCTTTATCTTTGGAATAGCGTTTGACTAATAGTCCAACAAGCTTCAATTTGGCTTCAAATGCGATTACCGCGTCAATAAGCTCGGAGACTTGTTCAATTTCTGAATCCTGCCAACAGCGAATCGCGAGTAGGTGAAATTTAAGTTCCAAGTCGGCCCACTGCGATAGCGCCTTGCCCACAAGGCCATATAGTTTGTCTTGCTCGGCAAGCTGAGCCGGTTCCATAAACAAGGATTGAATAGCCCCTAGATTCGTGGACGCCTTCTTCCCTAATTTTGAGGCAAGGAGGCCATGATGGGCAAAGTCAATTTCAGTGATGATTTCAAGCGGGATGCGATCGCTCAGATTACCGAGCGGGGCTACGCAGTTGCGGAGGTCTCGAAGCGGCTGGGCGTAAGTCCACACTCGCTCTACGCGTGGAAGAAGAAGTTCTCACAGCCGCCTGGCGGTGATGACAAGGATGCCGAGATCAGGCGACTGAAGCGCGAACTGACCAGGGTCACCGAGGAGCGCGACATCCTAAAAAAAGCCACCGCGTATTTCGCCAGGGATGCAAAGTGAGATACGCGTTCGTGGCCGAACATCGCCCACTATTTTCGGTGCGTGCGATGTGCCGGTGCCTCCGCATCCAACCGAGCGGCTTTTATGCCTGGCTGAAGAGCCCGTTGAGCAAACGGGCTCGCGAAGACACGCGCCAGACCGAGCTCATACACAATTCATGGAAGGACAGCGGCAAGGTCTATGGCTATCGCAAGCTTCACGACGATCTGCTGGATCAGGGCGAGACGTGCTGTCCGAACCGCGTTGCACGTCTGGCCACACTGGCGGGCATCAAGGCCCAGATCGGCTACAAGCGACGGCCAGGCAGCTATGGCGGCAAGCCGTCATTGGTCGTCGACAACACGCTGGATCGGCAGTTCGACGTGGATGCGCCAGACACCGTCTGGGTGACGGACATCACCTACATCAGAACGCTGGAAGGCTTCGCCTATCTGGCGGTCGTGATCGATCTCTACTCCCGTCGTATCGTCGGCTGGGCAATGCAGAGCCGTCAGACGACGGACGTGGTCTTGCAGGCTCTGCTCATGGCCGTGTGGCGTAGAAAGCCGAAGAACAGGGTGCTGATCCATTCGGACCAGGGCTCGCAGTTCACCAGCATGGACTGGGCTGCTTTCCTCAAGGCTCACAATCTGGAGCACTCAATGAGCCGGCGCGGAAACTGTCATGACAACGCGGTTGCCGAGAGTTTTTTCAATCTACTCAAACGCGAGCGAATAAGGCGTCGAACCTACAAGACCCGCGTCGAGGCCAGACAGGATGTGTTCGACTACATCGAGATGTTCTACAATCCTACACGCAAGCATGTCAGGAACGGGATGCTGTCGCCCGTCGAGTTCGAACGGCAGCAGAAAATGAAGACCGAGGGTGTCTAGAAAACTCGGGGCTATTCA
>JBATMU010000012.1:0-2151 GCA_049289995.1 Rhizobiaceae bacterium
AGACTTCATGACCGCCGTTGATGAATATGGCGAGGATTCCTTCACCGCCATGATCGGTGCGGAAGCCATCCACGAACTTCTGGCCGGCATGGACCTGCCGAAGATTGCTGCAGACCTGCGCGACGAACTGGCGCGCACCACGTCCGAACTCAAGCAGAAGAAGCTCCTCAAGCGCCTCAAGGTGGTCGAGAACTTCATGGAATCGGGCAACCGTCCCGAATGGATGATCATGAAGATCGTTCCGGTGATCCCGCCGGACCTGCGTCCGCTGGTGCCGCTGGATGGCGGCCGCTTTGCGACGTCCGATCTCAATGATCTCTACCGCCGCGTCATCAACCGCAACAACCGTCTCAAGCGGCTGATCGAACTGCGCGCGCCGGGCATCATCATCCGCAATGAAAAGCGCATGCTGCAGGAAGCCGTGGATGCGCTGTTTGACAATGGCCGCCGCGGCCGCGTCATCACCGGCGCCAACAAGCGCCCCCTCAAGTCGCTGTCGGACATGCTCAAGGGCAAGCAGGGCCGCTTCCGCCAGAACCTCTTGGGCAAGCGCGTCGATTATTCCGGCCGTTCGGTCATCGTGACCGGCCCGGAATTGAAACTGCACCAGTGCGGCCTGCCCAAGAAGATGGCCCTAGAGCTGTTCAAGCCGTTCATCTACGCGCGGCTTGACGCCAAGGGCTATTCGTCCACCGTCAAGCAGGCCAAGAAACTGGTCGAAAAGGAACGCCCGGAAGTCTGGGACATCCTGGACGAGGTGATCCGCGAACATCCGGTGCTGCTCAACCGCGCGCCGACGCTGCACCGTCTTGGCATCCAGGCATTCGAACCCATCCTGATCGAAGGCAAGGCCATCCAGCTGCATCCGCTGGTCTGCACCGCCTTCAACGCCGACTTTGACGGTGACCAGATGGCTGTTCACGTGCCGCTTTCGCTGGAAGCCCAGCTGGAAGCGCGCGTGTTGATGATGTCGACCAACAACATCCTGCATCCCGCCAACGGCCAGCCGATCATCGTGCCGTCGCAGGACATGGTGCTGGGTCTTTATTACCTGTCGATCCTCAACCAGAAAGAGCCGGGCGAGGGCATGGCGTTTGCCGACATGGGCGAACTGCACCATGCTTTGGAAGCCAAGATCGTCACGCTGCACACCAAGATCCGCGGCCGCTTCAAGACCGTGGATGCCGAAGGCAAGCCGGTTTCGAAAATCTATGAAACCACGCCGGGCCGGATGATTGTCGGTGAATTGCTGCCGAAGAACCACAATGTGCCGTTCGACATCTGCAATCAGGAACTGACCAAGAAGAACATCTCGCGGATGATCGACACGGTCTATCGCCATTGCGGTCAGAAAGAGACGGTCATTTTCTGTGACCGCATCATGCAGCTCGGCTTCGGCCATGCCTGCCGTGCGGGCATTTCGTTCGGCAAGGACGACATGCTGATCCCGGTCACCAAGGAAAAGCTGGTGGCCGATACGGAAACGCTCGCCAAGGAATATGAGCAGCAATACAATGAAGGCCTGATCACCCAAGGCGAGAAGTACAACAAGGTTGTCGATGCCTGGGCCAAATGCTCGGACAAGGTCGCCGAGGAAATGATGGCCCGCATCAAGGCCATCGAATTCGACGACAGCGGCCGCCAGAAGCAGATGAACTCCATCTACATGATGAGCCATTCGGGTGCGCGCGGTTCGCCCACCCAGATGCGCCAGCTGGCCGGCATGCGCGGCCTGATGGCCAAGCCGTCTGGCGAAATCATCGAAACACCGATCATTTCGAACTTCAAGGAAGGCCTGACCGTGCTCGAGTATTTCAACTCGACCCACGGCGCCCGCAAGGGTCTGGCCGATACCGCCCTGAAGACGGCAAACTCCGGCTATCTGACCCGGCGACTTGTCGACGTGGCGCAGGATTGCATTGTCAATGCCGTGGATTGCGGCACCGACAACGGCCTGACCATGTCACCCATCGTCGATGCCGGCCAGGTCGTGGCATCGCTCGGCGCGCGCGTCCTCGGACGCACGGCGCTGGACGATATCCATCATCCGGGGTCCGGCGATCTTCTGGTCTCCAAGGGCCGGCTTATCGACGAGCGCGATGTCGATATCATCGAAAAGGCGGGCATCCAGACCATCCGCATCCGCTCGGC
>JBATMU010000013.1:0-9042 GCA_049289995.1 Rhizobiaceae bacterium
GGTTATACGCTGTTCGGCTTAATGCAATTCGATCCAATTGATACCGGTGGCCTGTTCGCCACGGCTGCCGAAAAGGCCTATATCGCCTTCGGCTTGTTGATCGGCATCGCCTTCGGCCCGGTGCAGGCCTCGTCGCGCTCCTACATGGCGCGCAGCGTCTCGGAAGAGGAATCCGGCCGCTATTTCGGCATTTATGCGCTGTCGGGCCGGGCTACCAGCTTTCTGGCCCCTTTCTTGGTGTTTGTAGTGACATTGGCAACCGGTTCGCAGCGCGCCGGTATCGCTACCATCATCTTATTCTTCGTCGTAGGCTACGCGATCCTGAAGACAACGCCCTATCCGGCCCACAATCCGGAAAGCTGAAAACGCCCAAGGCCCGGATCCTAGTGCCGGAAATGGCGCATGCCGGTAAAGACCATGGCAAGGCCGGCGTCATCGGCGGCCTTGATGACCTCGTCGTCGCGCATGGAGCCGCCGGGCTGGATGACAGCCGTGGCACCGGCCTCAGCGGCGGCAAGCAGGCCGTCGGCAAACGGAAAAAAGGCGTCGGAGGCAACGACCGAGCCTTGGGTCAGCGGGACTGACAAGCCGGCGGCTTCGCCCGCATCTTCGGCCTTGCGGGCGGCGATGCGCGAGGAATCGACCCGGCTCATCTGGCCCGCGCCGATGCCGACGGTGGCGCCGTCTTTCACATAGACAATGGCATTGGACTTGACGTGCTTGGCCACCCGGAAGGCGAATTTGAGATCGGCAAGTTCGGCTGACGTCGGTTCGCGCCTGGTGACGACCTTCAGGTCAAGGTCATCGACCACGCCGTTGTCGCGGCTCTGCACCAACAGCCCGCCGGAAACCGACTTGACGGTCAGGCCTTCGGCGCGCGGATCGGGCAGAGCCTCGGTGAGCAGCAGGCGCAGGTTCTTCTTGGCGGCAATGATGGCTTGCGCCTCTGGCGAAGCGCCGGGCGCGATGATGACCTCGGTGAACACCTTGACGATTTCGGTTGCAGCTTCGGCATCGAGCGGGCGGTTGACGGCGACAATGCCGCCAAAGGCCGAGACCGGATCGCAGGCCAGCGCCCGCGCATAGGCCTCGGACAGCGTTGCGCCTTCTGCCACGCCACAAGGGTTGGCATGCTTGATGATGGCGACGGCTGCGGTGCGGGCCGGATCGAATTCGGCCACCAATTCATAAGCGGCGTCGGTGTCGTTGAGATTGTTGTAGGAGAGCTGCTTGCCCTGCACGACGCGGGCGCTGGCAACGCCCGGCCGCGGATCGCCATTGACGTAGAAGGCCGCCTGCTGGTGGGGGTTTTCGCCATAGCGCATGACCGATTCCAGCTTGCCGCCAAAGGCGCGCCAAGCGGGGGCTTCCACGCCGAGCGTTTCGGCGAACCAGCCGGAAATGGCCGCATCATAAGCCGCAGTGCGGGCGAAGGCCTTGGCGGCCATTTGCTGGCGCAACGCGTAGGGGACATGGCCGGCATGGGCGGCGAGTGCGTCCAGCACGGCGCCATAGTCGGACGGATCGGTCAGCACGGTGACAAAGGCATGGTTCTTGGCCGAGGCGCGGACCATGGCCGGGCCGCCGATATCAATGTTTTCGACTATCGCCCCATAGGGCGCACCGAAGCGGCGGACCTCTTCAAACGGATAGAGATTGACCACGGCCAGATCGATGGCGCCGATGCCGTGCGCCTGCATGGCTGCGGCGTGTCCGGGGTCATTGCGCACGGCCAGAAGCCCGCCATGCACACCCGGATGCAGGGTCTTGACGCGGCCATCCATGATTTCGGGAAAGTTGGTGAGTTCGGAGACATCGCGGACCGGAATGTTTTCCGCAGCAATCGCCTTGGCGGTGCCGCCGGTCGAAACAAGCTCGACGCCGCGCTCCGACAAGGCGCGGGCAAAGGCGATCAGTCCGGTCTTGTCGGAAACCGACAGCAGCGCCCGCTGCACCTTGACGAGATCGGGAATGGGAAGGCTCTTGGCGGCGACGGCCATGGCGGCAGATCCGTGTTGGGGGTTCAGCGCGCGCCTAGCACGGGCGAGGCAAACCGCAAAGGTGTCTTTGCCCGGTCAAGCTGGTTTTCGCCATGCGCAAAGGCGCGGCAAATCGTCAGGAGCCGGAAGCCAAAGCCACCCGGGTAAAGCGCCAGGCAACTTCCGGAACTTCGGGAACGCGGAAGGCGAGAACGATCTGCAAAGAGCGGCGCGGCCCGGCAATGCCGGCAAAGTACACTGATTCCTCGACATGAGGCTCTGCGCCCGATGCCGTGAAGACCCAGGCGTCGGTGCCCTTGCCCGACAGGGTCAGGCGGCCATCTTCGTCCTCGCTTACGCTGATCGACGGGTGGATGTGAAAGCGGATTGCGGCGTCGCCGGCCTGGCGGATTGCACCGCCGCCGGGACGGGAAAACCGGTCATGGCCTTCAAGCAGGCTGCCGCCATGCGACAGCGCCATTTCGCGTTCATGAATGATGCCGAACGGCGGCACATAGCCGTCATGGGAGGCGACAAATCCCTGCACGCCATCGGCATCGGTCCGGCTGACCGGAACATGACGCGGGCCGGACACCAGCGGCGTGCCGAGCACCCTGCGCGCACGCGGCGACAGCGAGAAACGGCAGGATGAGGCATCGTTGAGGATGGCGGTGGAATGGGCCGCCGTGGCGCGGGCCAGCGGCAGGTAATCTTCCGGTCCCTGCGCGTCGACGCCGGCATTGACGATGAACGAGGCGCGGCCGGAGGACAGTTCAAACGACAGGGTTCCGGCATGGGCATGGCGCGAAAAGTCCTGCGCGGGCGGTATGCCGGCATCGGCAATCACCGTCGTGTTGCCGAGCGACAGGCGTTGATAGCCGGAATGAGGGGCGCTCAAAAGCGGCTTGCCGCCGGTGTCGTCGTGATGGAGCACGGCGGCGATGCGGTCGGCAGCGGCGGCGCCCATGCCGTTGAAGCGGGCCAGCGAACCATCCTGATGCCGGAAGAAGCGCAAGGCCGGCAGCATGCGCTCAATCGCCCCGACAAAGGCGCCGGGCGGGGTTTCGGCTTGATTGGCATAGGTCTGGCGCAGTGGCAGTAAGTCGGCCAGCAGTTCGAGAACGGCTTGCGGATTGCGCGAGACATGGCCGCCATCGGGGAGAATCTGCCGGTCAAGCTCATCGGCCAAAGTGCGGCTGGCCACGCGGATCGCCGATGGTGACGAAGGCAGGGAGAGCGCGGCAAGCACCAGCGCGATTGCGGCGCGCACCCGCTCTTCGCCATCGCGCATATCCGGCGCCATGGAGCGCAGATAGCGGATCTGTACGGCAAGCGACCGCAGGAAGGCCCGGTAAAAAGGGTATTCCGCGCCCTGCAAGACGGTGGTGGAATGCTGGAGCCAGGCAATGATGCGGCGGGCGGTGACATCGGGCTGCCAGGCGATGCCGTCAATGTGGCGGCCATGGCTGTTGATCCAGTCCGCGACCAGGGCGCGGGCATTGGCGGCGGCAAGCTCGGTGCCCGCTTGCCGCATATGGCGCAGCCAGCGGAAGCCGTGCATCGCCTCCTGCCAGGGCGGATCGCCAAGACCCGGCGCAAACGGCGATTTTGCCGTCTCGACCAAACGGCCGGCAAAGGCGTAGCGCCCGGAATAGATGTCCTGGGCAATCTGGCGGTCGGCAATGCGCAGGTCGGGCGGAGCAATCAAGACGCGCTCTGGCGTGCGCCCGGCATAACGCCAGCGATAGACAGGGCCGGTGCGCAGCCGCCGCCGGACTTTCCGCCAGGCCTCGCGGGCCAGAAGACCCCAGAGCCTGGGCCCGTCTATTGCTGCACCCGCCAAACCGGCTTTCCCTCTCGTGACATTGCGCCGATGATAAGCGTTCGAAGCAAAATGCGAATGGCTTTTTTGTCTCTTCGCGGCGTTGTGCCCTGAAAAGGCGCAGTCAACCGAGGCGGATCAGGCGCGCGGCGTAAAAGCCGTCCAGCCCGGACCGTTCTGGGGCGCCCATGTCCAGCCCGTCGGGCAGGGTGCGGATTGTCCCCTCCGGCGTGACAAAAGGCGCAAGGCCGGGAAATTCGCCCGGCGGATCAAGCCGGATGTCGCGGCGTTCGGCCAGAATGCCGGTGATCAGGTCTTCGCCCTCCTGGCGGAATATCGAGCAATTGGAGAAGACAATGCGTCCGCCGGGGCGGACCAGACTGATTGCATGATCGAGCAGGCGGCGCTGGACGGCGGCGAGTTTTTCGACGTCCTCCGGGGTCTTTGTCCAAGGAATGTCGGGATGGCGGCGCACCGTTCCGGTGGACGAGCAGGGTGCATCAAGCAAGACGGCGTCAAATTGGCCTTCCGGTTTCAGGGCCAGAATGTCGGTTTCGCGCAGGTCCGCAGTCAGGCCAAGCCGGGCAAAATTGGATTCGAGCCGCTTCAGACGCGAGCGCGACATGTCAATTGCCGTGACTCTGGCGCCGGCAAAGGCAAGCTGGGCGCTCTTGCCGCCAGGGGCGGCGCACAGATCGGCAACGCGCTGGCCGGCTATATCGCCGAACAGGCGGGCAGGAATGGCGGCTGCGGCGTCCTGCACCCACCATTGACCATCTTCGAAGCCTTCGAGTTCAGGAATGGATTTGCCGGGCTTGACCAGACGGACGCTGCCCGTCGGCAGCACAAATCCGCCCAGACGTTCAGCCCAGAGTTCAGGCGCGGATTTGACCGTCAGGTCGATCGGCGCTTCCACGGCATGGCAGGCGAGGATGGCGGCGGTGCGCTCCTGACCCCAATCGGCGAGGAGTTTGCTTGCAAACCAGGCCGGTGCTTCCGAGACTTGCGCGGCATCCGGGCGGCTGCGCGCGAGGCCGCGCAGCACGGCATTGACCAGACCGGCAAAGCGCTTGGAGCGCGGATCGGCGCTGGCTTCGGTGACGGCCAGATCGACAGCGGCGCTGTCGGGAATATCAAGGTAGAGGATCTGGGCGGCGGCGACATGCAGGACATGGACGAGATGGCGGGCGGCGGGCGGCAGCGGCTTGGCGATGCGGGCGGCAAGCACGGTTTCGATGGCGCGGCGATGGCGAAGCGCCGCCGACAGGATGGCGCGGACCAGCGCCCGGTCGCGGCCGTCAAGGGCGCGGTATTGCGGATGGCCATTGCCATCGTCAGTCAAACCGTCGAGCGAGGTGCGGGCATCGATAATGGCGGCCAGGAGCCGGGTGGCCGCCATACGGGCGGCAAGGCCCGGGCGGGCTTCAGGACGCGGATCAGCCGCTTTCGGCGGCTTCACGCCTTGTTGCCCTGCCGGCCCCAGGGGCCGGGACGGCTGGCTGCTGCCATCTCTTCGAGGGCGGCGATCCGGTGTGCCGGATCGGGATGGGTGGAGAACAGGTTGTCAAAGCGCAGGCCCGACAGCGGATTGACGATGAACATGTGGGCAGTGGCCGGATTGGCCTCGGCATCGGGATTGACGACATGTGCGCCGGAAATCTTGCGCAGGGCCGAGGCCAAGGCCTGCGGATTGCCGGAGATTTCCGCGCCGCGCCGGTCGGCTGAGTATTCGCGGGTGCGGCTGATGGCCATCTGAACCAGCATGGCGGCAAAGGGCGCGACGATCATGGCGGCAAGCACGCCGATGAAGCCGAACGGATTGTCGCGGTCGTTGCGGCCGCCGAACATGAAGGCAAAATTGCCGAGCATGGAAACCGCGCCGGCAATGGTCGCCGCGACCGTCATGATCAGCGTGTCGCGGTTCTGCACATGCGCCAGTTCATGGGCCATGACGCCGGCCACTTCCTCGGGCGTAAGCCGTTCGAGCAGGCCGGTCGAGGCGGCGACGGCGGCGTTTTCCGGGCTGCGGCCGGTGGCAAATGCATTGGGCTGCGGGTTGTCGATGAGATAGACTTTCGGCATGGGCAGGCCGGCGCGGGCGGCGAGATCGCCGACAATTGCGAAAAGTTCCGGCGCGGTTTGGGCGTCGGCCTCATGGGCGTGATGCATGCGCAGGACCATGGCGTCGCCGTTCCACCAGGAATAGAGGTTCATGGCCGCCGCAATGACCAGCGCAACCATCATGCCGCCGGTTCCGGCAATGACATAGCCGACCGCCATAAACAGGGCGGTGAGAAAGGCCAGAAGCATTGCGGTGCGGATCAGGTTCATTTCGGTCTCCAGCGCGGCAATCGGACCATGGCGGACGTTTGGCGCAGCGCCTATAGAGTGGGTGCGGCACATAGCGGGTTCAAGACGGCATGACCAGCAGCAATGATGAAGCAGACAAAACAGGCGGCCAAACAAAGGGCCGGTCAGGTGCGGGCGAAGCTGCGAGGCAGGTTGAGCCTGCCCGTGTTTTAAGCGCTGCCGCCAGGCGCGCGCTGGCCGAAGCCGAGGCGCGACGGCTGCAGGCGAAAGCGGATATGCCGCGCGAAATCGGCGGACGCGGCGGCCCGGATCCGGTCCGATTCGGTGACTGGGAAATCAAGGGCCGGGCCACGGATTTCTGAGGATTCCGGCGAGCAGGGCAGGCGATGTTGACTGCCGCCCATTCTAGGAATATATTCCGCGAATGTATCGCGCCGCCCTTTTGCCATTTGTCCTGTTTGCATCCTGCCAGTCCCTTGCTGCGGCGGAGGTTTTCGCCGGGCCGGTGGAGGCGCGGGTGATTTCGGTGCTGGATGGCGATACCGTGCGGGTCGAGGCCTTTATCTGGCCGGGCCAGACGCTCAGGATCGCCGTGCGGCTCAGGGGCGTCAATGCGCCGGAAATAAAGAGCCGCTGCCCGGCCGAGCGTGCGGCGGGGTTCAAGGCGCGCGAGGCGCTTGCCGCTCGGCTTGGCGCCGGCCAGGTGCAAATCCGCAATATAGCGGGTGAAAAATATTATGGCCGCGTGCTGGCCGACCTCAGCGCACCCGATGGCGAAGATGTTGGCCCGTGGCTGCTGGCCGAGGGATTGGCCGTGCCTTATGCGGGCGGCAAGCGGCTTCCGGCCTGTTGATCCGGAATGGCACAGGCCGCAGGTGGCCTGTCCTTGCCCCTGCTACAAGCCCTTAACAAAGGCTTAACGCGGCTGGGCGAACGGGTATTTTGTTGTTGATCCGTTAACCATGCCTGGCCGGGCCCGCGAACCATTTCAAGCACTTGGCCAAATGCCGGCTGCCGATGCCCGTTGCGGCTTGGCCGCGGCCTGCATCCTGCACCCTGTCTGCCGAACGCAGCTTTTGCTGTTGCGATTGGAGACAGATGATGAAAACCGCCTTTGCCCGATTTGCAGACGACCGGCGCGGAAACTTCACGGTCCTGACGGCTGCCGCCGCGGCCCTTCTGGTCACTGCGACAGGGCTTGCGGTCAACCTGGCGCAGATCACCAATGCGCAGTCGGGCCTTGCCAATGCGCTGGATGCCGCCCTGGTCTCCACGGCGCGCGACCTGTCGACGGGCAAAATCAAGACCAAGGATGCCGAGGGCATTGTGACGGCATTCCTTGCCGCCAATTTCCGTCCGGCTTTTGCGTCGGGTGCGGTGACGCTCGACAGCCTCATCATCAACAAGGATGAAAAGACCATAAGCGCATCGGCCAGCGTGCCGGTTTCCATGGCGTTTCCGATGCCGGGCAGCGAACGCATCCGCCCGGTGACAGCGCAATCCGGGACGCTCTATTCCGACAAGAAGATCGAAGTGTCGATGGTGCTCGACATTACCGGCTCGATGAGCGGCAAGAAACTCGACGACCTGAAGATTGCCGCCAGGAATGCGGTCAAGACGTTTCTCGGCAGCCAGGACCCGGCCGATCCGCGCGTGCGGATTGCGCTGGTGCCTTATGCGGCTGCGGTCAATGCCGGTCCGCTGGCCGAGGCGGTCCATGTCGAGAAAATTGGCGGTTCGATCGTGCCGCCGGCCAATACCGAGCCATTCGCGGTTGCCGCGTCGCGGCCTGATGATTGCGCAACCGAACGCAAGACGGCAACTGGCGAACAGGATCTGCGCGATGTTGGCCCGGACGTGGCCATGGTCAACCGCGACCTTGCTCTTTCCACAAAAGCCTGCCCTGCCGCGCCGCTCTTGCCGCTGACGGCCAAGAAGAAGGCGCTCAATGACGCCATCGACGCTTTCAAGGCTTCCGGCTCGACGGCGGGGCATATCGGCATTGAGTGGGGCTGGCACCTGATTTCGCCGGAATGGAAAGACGCGCTGCCTGCCAAGGCTTGGCCTGCCGCCTATGATGACAACAAGGCGGCCAAATACGCGATCATCATGACCGATGGCGAATTCAACACCGCCTATGTCGGCAGCCGCGATGCGGCCGCCTCGAACACCGCCGCCGAGGCCTTGTGCGGCGAAATGAAAGCCAGGGGCGTGGAAGTGTTCACCATCGGCTTCATGCTCAACCAGGCATCTGCCAAAGCGGTGCTCAAGGCCTGCGCCTCGCCTGACAAGGGCAAGACCCAGCATGCCTATGATGCGGCGGACGGTGCAGCGCTCGATCAGGCGTTCCAGGACATCGCCGCCAATATAGAAAAGCTGACGGTCACCAAATAGGGTTTCGGAACCGGAAAAGCGAAAGGCCGCCTTGTCGCCAAGGCGGCCTCGCGATTTTCTGCGGAAACCAGGAACCTGATGGCAGGACCGGCTTGCCGGCCCTTTCCGCGCTTCACGTCACGACTTCAGAGGCTGCTCCGAAGGAATGACGATCCGCTCAAGCTCGCGCAGTTCCGGAAATCACTCGACATCGGATCACCTCCTTTCAATGGTGTTGGACACAATGGAAAGGTGGGGCGATTTGCCCGGTTTGGCAAGCGGGAATTTTCCGCGCCTGCCGGACGCAAAACGGGGAGCCGAAGCCCCCCGTTTTCCTTGCGTCAGGAAGGCTGAAACTCAGCCCTTCTTGTTCTGCCTATTGGTGATGAGGTCATCGACAACGGCCGGATCGGCCAGCGTAGAGGTGTCGCCAAGCGCGCCGAAATCATCTTCGGCGATCTTGCGCAGGATGCGGCGCATGATCTTGCCCGAGCGGGTCTTGGGCAGGCCGGGCGAGAACTGGATCTTGTCGGGCGAGGCAATCGGGCCGATTTCCTT
>JBATMU010000014.1:0-4218 GCA_049289995.1 Rhizobiaceae bacterium
ACCCTGCGTCATCCTGCCGCAAGGGCAAGCGATCTGTAAATGGCTGTTTTGCTTATTTCTCAATTAGCAGGTGCGAAGCCTGCAGCCCGTGCCTGCGGCCCGGCATGTCGCAATTTGCCTGTCCTGCTAAAACCAGCCGCGATAGGGTCAAACTGGCAAGGATCGATTCATGCGCAAACCCAATATTCTCATCATCATGGTCGACCAGCTGAACGGCACGCTGTTTCCTGATGGTCCGGCAGATTTCCTGCATGCGCCGCATCTGAAGGCGCTGGCGGCGCGCTCGGTGCGTTTTGCCAACACCTATACCGCTTCGCCGCTTTGCGCCCCGGCCCGCGCCAGCTTCATGTCCGGGCAAATGCCAAGCCGTACCGGCGTCTATGACAATGCCGCGGAATTTCCCTCGTCGATTCCGACCTTCGCGCATCATTTGCGCAGCGCGGGCTACCAGACCAGCCTGTCGGGCAAGATGCATTTTGTCGGGCCGGACCAATTGCACGGTTTTGAGGAGCGGCTGACAACCGATATCTACCCGGCTGATTTCGGCTGGACGCCGGATTACCGCAAGCCGGGCGAGCGCATTGACTGGTGGTATCACAATATGGGTTCGGTGACCGGCGCGGGCGTCGCCGAAATCACCAACCAGCTCGAATATGACGATGACGTCGCCCATCAGGCCCGCCAGAAGCTGCATGACCTGTCACGCGGGATGGACGGACGGCCATGGTGTCTGACCGTTAGCTTCACCCATCCGCATGATCCCTATGTGGCGCGGCAGAAATATTGGGAGCTTTACGAAAACAGCCCGATGCTTTCGCCCAAAATTCCGGCCATGGCCTATGATGACCATGACGCCCATTCCAAACGGCTGTTCGATTCCTGCGACTGGCGCAATTTCAACATCTCTGACCGCGACATTTCGCGCTCGCGCCAGGCCTATTTCGCCAATATCTCCTATCTCGATGACCAGATCGGCGAGATCTTGCGCATTCTTGAAGCGACCCGGCAGGCCGAGAACACCATCATCCTGTTCTGCTCGGACCATGGCGACATGCTGGGCGAGCGCGGCCTGTGGTTCAAGATGAGCTTTCTTGAGGGCTCGTCACGGGTGCCGTTGATGATTGCCGCGCCAGGGCTCGCGCCGGGAAAATTCTCCGAACCGGTCTCCAATGTCGATATCCTGCCGACACTGTGCGATCTGGCCGGCATTGACATGAGCGCCATCGCGCCGTGGACGGATGGCGAAACGCTGGTTCCGGTGGCGGCGGGTGCAGCGCGGACCAAGCCCGTCACCGTGGAATATGCCGCCGAGGGTTCGCAGGCGCCGCTCGTTTCGATCCGCACCGGCCCGTACAAGTTCAACCATTGCGAACTCGACCCGCCGCAATTGTTCGACCTCGCCGCCGATCCGCATGAACTCAACAATCTGGCCTTTGATCCCGCGCATGCCGAACGGGTTGCGGATTTCATGGCGCAGGTCAGGGCCAAATGGGACATGGCGCGGTTTGATGCCGATGTCCGCGAAAGCCAGGCGCGGCGCTGGGTGATCTATCCGGCGCTGCGCAATGGCGCCTACTTCCCGTGGGACTATCAGCCGCTCCGTCAGGCGTCCGAGCGCTATATGCGCAACCACATGGACCTCAACGTGCTTGAGGAAAACAAGCGCTTTCCGAGGGGCGAATAATGACGGCAGGCAAGTCATTCACCGCATCCGGCCTTGAAGCCGATTTCGTCATTGTCGGTTCGGGTTCGGCCGGCTCGGCGCTCGCGCACCGGTTGTCTGAGGATGGCAAGCACAGTGTCATCGTCATCGAGCATGGCGGCACTGATGCCGGGCCCTTGATCCAGATGCCTTCGGCCCTGTCCTACCCCATGAACATGGGACTTTATGACTGGGGCCTGTCCACGGAACCCGAACCGCATATGGGCGGGCGGCGGCTTGCCACGCCGCGCGGCAAGGTGATGGGCGGCTCGTCATCGATCAACGGCATGGTCTATGTGCGCGGCCATGCGCGCGATTTCGACCATTGGCAGGAACAAGGCGCGAGCGGCTGGTCCTATGCCGATGTGCTGCCCTATTTCCGCCGGATGGAGAACGCGGCAGAGGGCGATCCGGCCTGGCGCGGCAAGGACGGGCCGCTCAATGTGCAGCGCGGTGCGCGGCAAAATCCGCTCTATGCCGCCTTTGTCGAGGCCGGCCGCCAAGCCGGGTTCGAGACCACGCCGGACTACAATGGCGAGAAGCAGGAAGGCTTCGGCTGGATGGAGCAGACCATCCACAAGGGCCGCCGCTGGTCCACTGCCAATGCCTACCTTCGCCCTGCCTTGAAGCGGGCAAATGTCAGTCTTGTCAGAGGCTTGGCGCGCAAGGTCGTCATCGAGAATCAACGTGCGACCGGCGTTGAAATCCGCGCTCATGGAGAGATTCAGGTCGTTAAGGCGCGACGTGAAGTCGTGCTTGCAGCATCAACCATCAATTCGCCCAAGCTGCTTCTGCATTCGGGCATTGGCCCGGCGGCTGATCTTGCCCGGCACGGCATTGCGGTTGTCGCAGACAGGCCCGGTGTCGGCGCCAACCTGCAGGATCATCTGGAAACCTATATCCAGCAGGCCTGCCTGCAGCCGATCACGCTCAATTCGCGGCTCGGCTTGTTTTCGAAAGCGCTGATCGGCGCGGAATGGCTGTTCTTCAAGACCGGGCTTGGCGCCACCAACCATTTCGAGGCGACAGCATTCGTGCGCTCGCGGGCCGGGGTGGACTATCCCGACATCCAGTTCCATTTCCTGCCCGCCGCCATCCGCTATGACGGCAAGGCACATGCCGCAGGCCATGGCTTTCAGGCGCATGTCGGGCCGATGCGCTCCAAGTCGCGCGGCACGGTAAGCCTGCGCAGCGCCGATCCGGAAGACAAGCCGTTCATCCGCTTCAACTACATGTCGCATCCCGATGATTGGACCGAGTTCCGGCACGCCATCCGGCTGACCCGTGAAATCTTCGGCCAGAAAGCCTTCGATCCCTTTCGCGGCGAGGAATTGTCGCCGGGCGCTGGTGTGCAAAGCGACGCCCAGATTGACGCTTTCATCCGCGATCATGCCGAAAGCGCCTATCATCCGTGCGGCACCTGCCGCATGGGACGTGCGGACGATCCGCTTGCGGTTGTCGATCCGGAATGCCGGGTGATCGGCGTGGATGGCCTGCGCGTTGCCGATTCCTCGATCTTTCCGCGCGTCACCAATGGCAATCTGAATGCGCCGTCGATCATGACCGGTGAAAAGGCCGCTGACCATATTTTGGGCCGCCAGCCGCTGGCGCCCAGCAATCTCGAACCCTGGATCAATCCGCGCTGGGAAACAGCCGACCGGTGACTTTGCCACAACAATGAGCTAGTTTGTAGCACATATAGCTACATTTGGAGCGACCCATGACCCGCAACCCCAGCGTTTCGCTAACCACACACCAGCAGGAATTCATCGCCGAACTTGTCAATTCGGGCCGCTACCAAGGTGTGTCCGATGTTGTGCGTGCGGCATTGCGGCTGTTGGAGGAACAGGAAGAGCGCAGCCGCGCTTTCATCGCGCGCCTTGAAGCGGCTGCCGAAGAAGGTTTGGCCAGCGGGCCTGCCGCGCCGATGGAAGACCTTGACAGTCTGATTGGCGAGTTCAAGGCCCGCAGGGCTGCGCGGAAATGAAGCGCATCATCCGGCGCCCGAAGGCAAAAGCCGACCTCGAGGAAATATTCAATTGGATCGCGGACGATTCAGTTGAAGCTGCGGACCGCTATCTGGAAAAACTGCTGGCGGGCTTCCACACTCTCGCTGACATGCCGATGATCGGGTCCAGGCGCTTGCCTTCGTATCCCGATATCCGCGTTTTTCCGGTCGGCAATCACCTCATTCTCTATCGCATCCTGCTTGATGAGAATTGCGTTGAAATACTGCGCGTTGTCCATGGCGCGCAGAATTGGACGCAAGGCATCGACCTTCACTAGAAAAAAGGCCATTCCAATGAACGCCCAACCCGAAGCCTCGCATTTCATCAATGGCCGTTTCGTTGATGATGCCGCCGGCGATCCGCTGCCGGTCATCTATCCGGCAACCGGCGAGACGATTGCCGCACTGCATGCCGCCACACCGGCCATCATCGAAAAGGCCTTGGAGGCAGCACGGGCTGCGCAACCTGGCTGGGCGGCGCTGAAACCCGGCGAGCGCGGGCGCGTGC
>JBATMU010000015.1:0-6052 GCA_049289995.1 Rhizobiaceae bacterium
GCCCCAGCCGCCACAAAAGGACGGCGGCAAGGCCAAGCATGATGACAATAAACAGCGTGCGCATGTCCGTGTTTCGCCTCCCGGCCATTGCAGCGCGCCCTGTGGTCCGCCGCAGGGTCATTGCCGAAAGCCGGTTCCTGCCGTAACTTCCCTTGGCGCGCAACACAAGGAGACACGTCATGAACCGGCATGCAACAGCCATCTGGCAGGGCGGCCTGAAGGACGGAAAAGGGCGGCTTGCCACCCAGTCCGGCGCCCTGTCGGACGCACCTTACACATTTGCCGCACGTTTCGAGGATGAGAGCGGCAAGTCGGCAACCAATCCCGAAGAGCTGATCGCCGCCGCCCATGCCGGCTGCTTCGCCATGCAGCTGTCGCATTTCCTCGCCGAAAACGGCACGCCGGCCCGGCGCCTTGAAGCCAAAGCCTTGGTCACGCTGGTTCCCGGCACCGGCATCACCGGCAGCGCGCTGAGCCTGACAGCCGATGTGCCCGGTCTTGCCGACGCGGCATTCCAGCAATTGGCCGAAAAGGCCAAGGCGTCCTGCCCGGTGTCCATGGCGCTCGGCGCCATCGCCATATCGCTGACCGCGCGGCTGGCCTGACGGCCAAAGCCGTCCTAGGGTCAGGACTCATCGATTCCCGCGAAATGGCAGGAGCGGCTTTGCGCGGAAACGCGAAGCAAGACCGAAGGAAGCCTGAAGGCTTCAAGGGCTTGCGACGCCCGCGCAAATGCGCCCTGTCGGCCCGATGCCCTCCCTGACCCTAGGTCAGCGCGTCCCAGGCGGCCAGTGCCTCCGCAGCATAGATCGACGAGGGCCCGCCGCCCATATAGACGGCCACGCCCAGCGTTTCGGCCACTTCCTGCCGCGTCGCGCCATGCCGGGCCGCCGCCTTGACGTGAAACGCCAGGCAGCCGTCGCAGCGCGCCGCCACGCCGATGGCCAGAGCAATCAATTCCTTGGTCTTGGAATCCAGCGCCCCCGGCTCGATGGCCGCCTTGGCCATGCCGGCGAATGCCGCGCCGATGGCCGGATGCGCCTTGCGCATTTCGGCCATGCGCTTGTTGGTCTGGTCGGTGAAGCTTTTCCAGTCGTCGGCAGCCATGTTCGTTTCTCCATGCGGAATTTTCATCCCTCATGGCATGTTGCGTGCGCCGGCTGTTTGACCCGGGTCAATCGTCAGGAGCCAAGCCCCTTGCGCGCCATGTCGCCCCACAGGTCCTTCACCGCGGCGTCGCGCCCGCAGGAGAAGCGGTAATATTTGTATTTGACCGGGTTCTTGTGGTGGTAATCCTGATGATAGTCCTCGGCCTCGCCAAACGTCGTGAAGTCCTTGACCGGCGTTACCACCTTTTTGCCGAGATCGGTTTCGGCCTGTTTCACCGCCGCCGCCGCACTGGCCTTCTGTGCATCCGAAAACGTGAAGATGGCCGTCTTGTAGGCCGGGCCGCGGTCGCAGAACTGGCCGCCGTCATCAGTCGGATCGACCGAACGCAGGAAAGCCGAAACGAGCTGGTCATAGCTGACCTGAGCCGGATCGAACTCGATCCGCACCGCCTCCACATTGCCTTCGTGGTTTTCATAGGTCGGATTGGCCATTGTGCCGCCCGCATAGCCGGACGTGGTCGAGATCACGCCCTTGACGCTGTCGAAATCGGTTTCCACGCACCAGAAACAGCCGCCGGCGAAGACGGCGGTTTCGGTTCCGGCGGCGTTGGACGGCGCAATCAGCGCGGCGGCGGAAAACAGTGTGGCGGCAAGCAAGCGTTTCATGGCGATCTCCTGTGTTGCGCCTGATCTAACCCGCGCGGCGCGCCTGTCAAAATCAAGCCGGAACAATTTTGGGTGATTGCCGCGCGCTGGTCAGGAAACCTGCAGATCGGCGCGATCCTGGAAATAGGTGCCGGTCATTGCTCACTGCCGACTGGCGGCTGAAATCTCTCAGACACGTCACACCCCCATCGTCTCCTGAGCCTGCCGAAGGGTTGATCTCGGCAACCGCGACGCCCGCAGCGGCAAAGCCGCGAGGACGCGCAAAACAAACCATGCGATTGCCTAGACCCTGCGCTCCACCATCATTTTCTTGATTTCGGCAATCGCCTTGGCCGGGTTCATGCCCTTGGGGCAGGTCTGCGCGCAGTTCATTGCCGCCGGACCGCAGCGAAGCGAGGACCGGCAATCAGGAAACCGATCATGAGCGGCGCGTCAGACCCGCCGCTCCACCATCATCTTCTTGATCTCGGCAACCGCGACGCCCGCAGCGGCAAAGCCGCGAGGACGCGCAAAACAAACCATGCGATTGCCTAGACCCGCCGCTCCACCATCATATTCTTGATCTCGGCAATCGCGACGCCCGCAGCGGCAAAGCCGCGAGGACGCGCAAAACAAACCATGCGATTGCCTAGACCCTGCGCTCCACCATCATTTTCTTGATTTCGGCAATCGCCTTGGCCGGGTTCAGGCCCTTGGGGCAGGTCTGCGCGCAGTTCATGATCGTGTGGCAGCGGTAGAGCCGGAACGGGTCTTCCAGATTGTCGAGCCGATCGCCGGCGCCCTCGTCGCGGCTGTCGATCAGCCAGCGATAGGCCTGCAGGAGCACGGCAGGACCAAGATAGCGGTCGCCGTTCCACCAATAGCTCGGGCACGAGGTCGAGCAGCAGGCGCACAGGATGCATTCGTAAAGACCGTCGAGCTTCTGGCGGTCGTCATGGCTTTGCAGCCATTCCTTGGCCGGTTCCGGCGACACGGTTTTCAGCCAGGGTTCGATCGAGGCATGCTGGGCATAGAAATTCGACATGTCCGGCACCAGGTCCTTGACGACCTGCATATGCGGCAAGGGGTTGACGGTCACGCAGCCGGAAATCTCGTCCGCACCCTTGGTGCAGGCCAGCGTATTGGTCCCGTCAATGTTCATCGCGCATGAGCCGCAAACGCCCTCGCGGCACGAGCGGCGGAAGGTCAGCGTCGGATCGATATTGTTCTTGATCCACAGCAGCCCGTCCAGCACCATCGGCCCGCAATCGTCCATATCGACGAAATAGCTGTCCATGTGCGGATTGGCCCCGTCATCGGGCGACCAGCGGTAGATCTTGTATTCGCGCAGGTTTGTCGCCCCTTCGGGCTTCGGCCATGCCTTGCCTTGGGTAACCTTCGAGTTCTTGGGGAGGGTGAATTCAACCATTTGTCATATCCCCTCAATACACCCGCTTTTTCGGCGCGATCTTGGCGAGCTCAATGCCCTCGGCGATAAGGTCGACATGCACCGGCCGGTAGCTCAGCGACACCTTGCCGTCCGGCGACAGCCGTGAAATCGTGTGCTTGCGCCAGACCTTGTCATCACGGTCCGGGAAGTCCTCGCGTGCATGCGCGCCGCGGCTTTCCTTGCGCGCCTCGGCAGAAACCACCGTGGTGAGCGCGTTGGCCATCAGGTTTTCCAGCTCCAGCGTCTCCACCAGATCGGAATTCCACACCAGCGAGCGGTCGGTCACCTTCAGGTCGGCCATCTCGCCCCACAGTGCCGACACGCGCTTGACACCCGACTGCAGCGACGACTCGGTGCGGAACACCGCAGCGTCCTCCTGCATGGCCTTTTGCATCTTGAGCCTGAGCGCCGCCGTCGGCGTCTTGCCATTGGCGTGGCGCAGCCGGTCGAACCGGTCCATGATTTTGTCGCAGGCCGCTTCGTTGACGGCCGGAACCGATGCCTTGCGGTCGATCACCTCGCCAGCCCGGATCGCTGCGGCGCGGCCGAACACCACAAGGTCGATCAGCGAATTCGAGCCCAGCCTATTGGCGCCGTGCACCGAGGCGCAGCCCGCTTCGCCCACCGCCATCAGCCCCGGCGACACCGCGTCGGGGTCTTTCTTGGTGGGGTTCAGCACCTCGCCCCAGTAATTGGTCGGGATGCCGCCCATGTTGTAATGCACGGTCGGCAGCACCGGGATCGGCTCGCGCGTCAGGTCAACGCCGGCAAATATCTTGGCGCTTTCGGAAATGCCCGGCAGCCGTTCGGCCAGCACCGCCGGGTCGAGATGGTCAAGATGCAGGAAAATGTGATCCTTGTTCTTGCCCACCCCGCGCCCTTCGCGGATTTCCATGGTCATGCAGCGCGACACCACATCGCGCGAGGCCAGGTCCTTGGCGGTCGGCGCATAGCGCTCCATGAAGCGCTCGCCTTCGGAATTGACGAGGTATCCGCCTTCGCCGCGCGCCCCTTCGGTAATCAGGCAGCCCGCGCCGTAAATGCCGGTCGGATGGAACTGCACGAATTCCATGTCCTGCAGCGGCAGCCCGGCCCGTGCGATCATGCCGCCGCCGTCACCCGTGCAGGTATGGGCAGAGGTGGCGGAAAAATAGGCGCGGCCATAGCCGCCGGTCGCCAGCACCACGGTCTTGGCCGAAAACCGGTGGATGGTGCCGTCATCAAGGTTCCACGCCACCACACCCGTACACACCCCGTCATCGGACATGATGAGGTCGAGCGCGAAATACTCGATGAAAAACTGCGCCTTGTTCTTCAGCGACTGGCCATAGAGCGTGTGCAGGATGGCGTGCCCGGTGCGGTCGGCGGCCGCGCAGGTGCGCTGTACCGGCGGGCCGTCGCCATAATTCTGCATGTGCCCGCCAAACGGCCGCTGATAGATGCGCCCGTCCTCGGTGCGCGAAAACGGCACGCCGTAATGCTCAAGCTCATAGACCGCCTTTGGCGCCTCCATGGCCAGATATTGCATGGCGTCGACATCGCCCAGCCAGTCCGAGCCCTTGACCGTGTCAAACAGGTGCCATTGCCAGGAATCGGGCGTCATGTTGGTCAGCGAGGCGGCAATTCCGCCCTGGGCGGCCACGGTATGGCTGCGCGTCGGAAACACCTTGGTGATGCAGGCGGTCTTCAGGCCCTGTTCGGCCATGCCGAGCGTGGCGCGCAGGCCCGCGCCGCCTGCCCCCACCACGACAACATCAAAGGCGTGATCGACATAGGTGTAGGAGGAATTGGCCACGGTCAGGCTCCGAACGCGATTTTCAGGAGCGCAAACACGCTCGCCGCGCCGGTGAAGGCGCAAAAGAAGGTCGATGCGATGACCAGCGTAACTTTCAGGAGCGGGCCATGCACATAGTCCTCGATGATTTCCTTCATGCCGATGCGCATGTGGACGCTCACCGAGACCACCATCAGGATCATCAGCACGTTGACCACGGGCCGCGCCAGCGTCTCGGTCACCTGTTCATGGCTGGCGCCGGCCAGCGAAATGACAATGCCGGTGAAAAACAGCATGAGCGGCACATTGGCCGCCGCCGTCAGCCGTTGACGCCAGAAAGTGCCGGTGCCTTCGCCTGCCGAACCATGGCCGCGCACCTTGCCGAGCGGGGTCTGCATCATCTCAAAGCCCTCCGCGAACCATGTAGGCGGCCGCCCATGCCAATATCGTCAGCACCAGCCCGCCGGCAAAATTCAAAAGCGCCAATTTGGTCGCCATGTGTTTTTCCATAAGCGCGCCGGTGTCCCATATCAGGTGGCGGATGCCGCCCAGCATGTGCTGCATCAAGGCCAGCGTGAAGCCGAACAGCACGATGCGCCCGATGAACGAACCCAAAAACCCGTTGACCACGGCGAAATAGTCCGGCCCGCTGGCTGCCGCCAACAGCCACCAGCACAGAACCAGCGCCCCGAAATACAGTCCCGCACCCGTGATGCGGTGCACGATCGACGCGGCCATGGTTGGCGAAAACCGGTAGACTTGCAGATGCGGCGACAAGGGCCGGCTGCGCGATGGTCGGCTTGAGCTCATGAACGTCTGCCCCGGCTTGCCCGTTGAAAAAGGATGGGCGGTTTCTAGGCCTGTTTTCGCACTGCGTCAAAGGCGCGCAGGGCTTTCTGCCTTGTCATTTAGCAGCATGTTGCGGCGCAGCAATCCCCGTCGCCGGACTTCAAACGATTTTAACCCGCAAGGCGCGGAAAATGATTGCAAATCAGCGCTTGCAGTCGGTCGGCGCCCGGCCCGCGGCCATCCACAACGCCTCGCGCCCATCCAGCACCAGCGCCTGGCTTTGGT
>JBATMU010000016.1:0-9172 GCA_049289995.1 Rhizobiaceae bacterium
AATTGTTCCGGCTGTTCGGCTATGCCGGCACCGGCAAGACCACGCTGGCGCGGCATTTCGCCAGCCATGTCGACGGCCAGGTGCAGTTTGCGGCGTTCACCGGCAAGGCGGCGCAGGTGCTGCGCTCCAAGGGGGCGACCAATGCGCGGACCATCCATTCGCTGATCTACCGGCCCAAAGGCGAAGAGGAAACCGCCGACGAAATCACCGGCAAGACCTCGATGACGCCGACGTTCACGCTCAACCGGCAGAGCCCGGTCGCCAAGGCCAAGCTGATCATCGTCGATGAATGCTCGATGGTGGACGAGGCCTTGGGCCGGGACCTCTTGAGCTTCGGCGTGCCGGTTCTGGTGCTGGGTGATCCCGGCCAATTGCCGCCGATTTCCGGCGGCGGGTTTTTCACCGAGGCCGAGCCAGACCATCTCTTGACCGAAATCCACCGGCAGGCGCGCGACAACCCGATCATCAGGCTGGCCCAGGATGTGCGCGAGGGCCGCGAATTCATGAAGGGCGATTTCGGCGCCGCCCAGGTGATTTCCAAGGATGAAGTTACGCAGGACTTGGTGATGGAGGCCGATCAGGTTCTGGTCGGCACCAACCGCACGCGAAAACGCTACAACCAGCGCCTGCGCGAATTGAAGGGGTTTTCAGCGGCTTATCCGCAGGCCGGCGACAAGCTGGTCTGCCTCAGGAACGACCCGGCCAAGGGCCTGCTCAACGGCTCGCTGTGGAAGGTGATGAGCTCGGCCAAGGAAACGATCAAGCCGGGCATCAATCTTCTGGTCTCGCCGGAAGAGGATGATCCCGAGCGCGGCATCGCCAAGATCAAGCTGCTGAAGGCGCAGTTTGATGATCCGGACACCGAAATTCCGTGGGCGACCAAAAAGCGTTTCGACGATTTCGATTTCGGCTATGCGCTGACCGTGCATAAGGCGCAGGGCTCGCAATGGGACAATGTGGTGCTGTTTGACGAGAGCTGGGCCTTCCGCGACATGCGCCAGCGCTGGCTCTATACGGCGGTGACGCGGGCCGCACAGCGGCTGACCGTGGTGAGGTGATGAATCAACGCGTTATCGCGCTGATTCCGGCGTCCCGTTCAACCCATTGGCGGAAAACGGGAAAGCGTGGCGCCGCTATTTCCTGGCTGCGGCGACCGCGCCGACAATGTCCATGCCGCCCTTGCCGGAGGCCTTGGCAATGTCCTCCAGCGTCTGGTCAACCGATGCTACGGTATAGCCCTTTGCGGTGAGCACAGCGGCGAGGCTGGCGCCGTCATGGCCGAAGACCGGGGCGACGATTTTCAACTGGCTTTTTTCGAGCGCCGCGCCAATGGCGCGGATCGGGTTGCCGCCGCTGGCTGCTTGGGTTGAGGTCAGCGCCGGCCAGGCAAAAGCCAGCCCGCCGGCCAGGCCGAGCACCAGCGAGAAAGCCATGGCGGGCCGCTTGAAATAAGTGAGGAACGCCCGCCAGTTTTTCCAGATATGAAGGCCGAACGGCACGATCAGCAGCATGGACAGCCATTCATGCATGCCGCGGAAGGCTGCGCCCTGCCAGTGGAAAAACAGCGCGATGCCCGAGATGAGCGAAACGAGAAACAGGCTGGTGGTCAGCGGCGTGGCGTAACGGGACAGAATCTTGTGCATTGCAGCAACTCCGGTTTGGCTGCTTTTGCTCCCGCACCCGCCGGTTGTCGAATTACAAATTTTTCATGGATCAGAGCATGATGCGTTCAAATGGAATCGTTTGAACGCCGGGATATAGCGGTCCGGCAAGGAGCTGGCGGCGAGGCGGCATGAATGCCGTTAGCCGTCCGCGACGCAGACCGGGACGCAAAAGACCAAGCTGAAACGATTGCGGTTTGTTCAAGTCCTTTAGTCGCTTAAACTTGCCCCGGCTCGGCGGCCTTTTTCCGCTCCTCGGCCCTTCGGGCGTTCGGTCGGCGAAACGTCCACTGGACGTTTCGTCGGGCAAGCCCGAAAACCGCCCTCACTGTCGAAATCCTCGCACGATAGTCACATCGCACTGCGGTTTTTCCTGGCTGGAGCGAAAAATCCTCGCCGTCAAACCGCTCCCGTTTGAGCGCATCATGCTCTAGGCGCGCGACGTGCGGCCCTGATAAAAGGCGATGGCAAACAGGATGACGCCGCAGGCCAGCACGATGGATCCGAATGCGGCCGCATCAATTGTCAGATCAGGGTGCGGGATGAGCTGGTTTGCGGCCAGCAGCGATGAGCCGGCAGCCAGCGCCCAAAACATCGGCTTGGCGAGTTTGGACGTGCGGATGGCCGGCACCAGCCGCGAAATCACGCCAAGCATGACCGGTATGGCTGATCCCCAGATCATGGCCGACAGGACAAAGCCGGCAGGCGGCGAAAGCTGGCCAATCTGGAATGCCGGGAGAACGAGGGCGGCGAGCAGCCAGAACAGGCCAAGGGCAATCAGAGCTTCGTCGATCCTGCGCATGGCGTGTCTCCGGACTTGGGCGCAAATACCCTGAGCACGATAGCTAAGCTTGCGAAGCGCCATCTTCAACCCGTGCCGATAAATGCCGCTGATTTCATCCATCAATGAAATTCCGTTGATCTGGCGGCGCGGGCATGGAAACTTGGCGCATCATGACAGCCAGACTCTCCGTCAATCTCAATGCCATTGCCCAGCTTCGCAACCGCCGCAACCTGCCGTGGCCTTCGGTCATTGGTCTTGGGCGGATTGCGCTTCAGGCCGGCGCGCATGGACTGACCGTGCATCCACGCCCCGACCAGCGGCATATCCGCTTTACCGACCTGGCCCCAATCCGGGCGCTGATCGACGACGAGTTTCCCAAGGCCGAGTTCAACATCGAGGGTTTCCCGGATGAGGCTTTCCTGGCGCTTGTCGAAAAGCACCAACCGGACCAGGTGACGCTGGTGCCCGATGATCCCTCTCAGGCAACGTCCGACCACGGCTGGGATTGCGTCGCAAACGGCGAAGTGCTCAGCGTGGTCATCTGGCGGCTGAAAGCGGGCGGCATGCGGGTTTCGGTGTTTGTCGATGCTGATCCCTCGCAAATGGCCGCCGCAAAGGCGCTGGGCGCTGACCGGATCGAGCTCTACACCGGACCCTATGGGGCTACGCATGACCATCCGGAGAAGGCGAAAGCTGAGATTGCAAAGCTTGGTGCGGCTGCCGATGCAGCGCGGGTTGCGGGCCTTGGCGTCAATGCCGGACATGATCTGACTGTGGATAACCTGCCCGCATTGGCGCGCCGCATTCCCCATCTTGCCGAAGTGTCCATCGGCCATGGCTTGACCGCAGAGGCGTTGGAATACGGCATGGCGGGCGCTGTGGAGCGTTATTTGGCGGCCTTGGCGGTGTGAACCGGCTGCGATTGCGGCGCTTGCCTGCGCTTGCTTTTGCACTGCAACAAGCGTAATTGCCGCCGGCCCGTCAACTGGAGCGCCGTTGTGGCATCTGAAACTGGTGAAGGCGAATTCTCCGTCGTGCCCAATGGCGACGGACATCATTCTCCCGACAACAAAAGCGTGGCGGCCCTGGCGCTCGGCGCCATCGGTGTCGTCTATGGCGATATCGGCACAAGCCCGCTTTATGCGCTGCGGGAGGCCTTGCGCGCCGTCAGCGAAGATTCCGTCCCGAAATCCGCCGATGTCATCGGCATCCTGTCGATCATCCTGTGGTCGCTGACGCTTATCGTCACGGTCAAATATGTGGGCTTTGTGCTGCGCGCCGACAATCGGGGCGAAGGCGGCACGCTGACCATCATGACGCTGGCGCGCGAAGCGGTCACCGGACGCTACAAGGGCCTGATCCTGGGCCTTGGCATGGTGGGGGCCTCGCTTTTTTTCGGCGATGCGATCATCACTCCCGCCATGTCGGTTCTTTCAGCGGTGGAAGGTCTGGAAGTGGTCTCGCCCGCCCTGGGTCGCTTCGTCGTGCCTTTGACGGTGATCATCCTGGTGTCGCTGTTTGCCATCCAGGCCTATGGAACGGGTCGGGTTGCCAATGTATTCGGACCGATCACCGTCATCTGGTTTCTGGTGCTCGGCCTTACAGGCGCCGTGCACATTTTCGATTACCCTGCCATTCTGACAGCGATCAATCCGTTGGAAGCCGTGTTGTTTCTGGCCCGGCATCCGGGCATTGCCTTTGCCGTAATGGGTGCGGCGTTTCTGGCTGTCACCGGAGCGGAAGCGCTTTATGTCGATCTTGGCCATTTCGGGCGCAAGCCGATCACCATGGCGTGGTTCATCCTGGTTTTTCCGTGCCTGGTCATCAATTATTTCGGGCAGGGCGCCTATGTCATTGCCCATGCCAAGCCGATCGAGCAGCCGCTTTTTGAAATGGTTCCGGATTGGGCGACGCTGCCAATGGTCATTCTGGCGACCATCGCCACGATCATCGCCAGCCAGGCGGTGATCACCGGCGCTTATTCGCTGACCCGGCAGGCCATACAGATGCGGCTCTTGCCGCGCTTTGAAGTGCGCCACACCTCCGAGACACAGTCGGGCCAGATCTTCATGCCCCGCGTCAACACGCTGCTGTTGATCGGCGTCCTGCTTCTGGTTCTGGGCTTCGGCTCATCGGAAAAACTGGCTTCGGCCTATGGCATATCGGTAACCGGCGAAATGCTGGTGACAACGATCCTGTTGTTTGTAGTCATGGTCAAGGTCTGGAAGAAGCCTGTCTGGTATGCAGCCCTTATCACCATTCCGCTCGGTCTTCTGGAATTCGTGTTCCTGTCGGCAAACGCCATGAAGGTGCTGGATGGCGGCTTTGTTTCGCTGCTGGTGGCCGGAATGATGCTTCTGGTCATGTGGACCTGGACCAAGGGCAGCGCGATCCTGTTCCAGAAAACCCGCAAGGCCGAGGTCCCGCTTGAACTGCTTGCCGTGCAATTGGCAAAAAAGCCGCCGCACCGTGTGCCCGGCACCGCAGTATTCCTGACCAGCGATCCCGAAAGCGCGCCGGCCGCGCTTCTGCACAGCCTCAAGCATTACAAGGTTCTGCACGACCAGAACGTGATCCTGTCAGTCACGACGACGCCACAGCCGCGCGTGCTTCTGAGCGAGCGGGTCAGCATTGCGCCGTACAACGAGCTTTTCACACTGGTGACGGTGCGCTACGGCTATATGGAAGCGCCGAACCTGCCGTCGGCGCTGGCCATCTGCCGCAAGCTCGGCTGGAAATTCGACATCATGTCGACCTCGTTTTTCCTGTCGCGCCGCTCGTTGAAGGCTTCGGTTAATTCCGGCATGCCGATGTGGCAGGACAAATTGTTCATCTCGCTGGCAAAGAGCGCCTCTGACGCCACCGCCTATTTCCAGATTCCAACCGGGCGCGTGGTGGAAATCGGCACCCAGGTCATCGTGTAGGGATCGGAGGATGGCGGTGAAATCCCTCACCATCGCCATTGCCGGAGCCGGGCCTGCCGGGCTTGCCGCAGCGCTCTATCTGAAACGGGCCGGTCATTCGGTGACCCTGTTCGAACGGTTCAGTGCCGCGCAACCCTTGGGATCCGGGCTGATCCTGCAGCCGACGGGACTGGCCGTGCTTGCCGATCTTGGGCTTGAATCGGAAATCACCAGGCTGGGCGCGCGGATCGACAGGCTGGCCGGGCATGATTCAGCGTCCGGCCGGGTGGTGCTGGATGTGCGCTATGATGCCTTGAAGGGCAGCGGCGCGGGGCTTGCCGTGCATCGCGCCGCGCTGTTTTCAGTGCTGCATGATGCGGTTCAGGCGGAGAACATTCCGCTCGAGACCGGCTTTGAGGTGGCAGGCCTGCACCAGTCTGCCGATGGCGTGGCCTTGATGAAGGCCTCCGGCGGAACCAGCGCCCGGTTTGATCTCACTATCGACGCCAGCGGATCGCGCTCGCTGCTGAAAGCCTATGCCGGGGCAAAGGCGCAGCGCCCGCTTGCCTATGGCGCCTTCTGGGCGACGCTCGACTGGCATGACCAAGGATTTGACCGGAATGCGCTGCTGCAGCGCTACAGCCGGGCCAGCATTATGGCAGGCGTCATGCCGATCGGCCGGCCACAGGCAAATTCCGGCGAAAAAGCCGCGTTTTTCTGGAGCCTGAAGCCGGCGCAGGCGGCAGCGGTTAAAGCGGCAGGGCTTGATGCCTGGAAGCAGGCGGTGCTGGACCATTGGCCGGAAACAACGCCGCTGCTCAGCCAGATCGCCTCGTTCGATGATCTGACTTTGGCCAGCTATTCGCATCACACGCTTTCCACCCCCGCCGGGCGGCGTCTGGCGGTGATCGGCGACGCCGCCCATTCGACCAGCCCGCAATTGGGGCAGGGCGCGAACATGGCGCTTCTCGATGCCCGCGCGCTCAGCCATGCTCTGGACATTTCGCCGGATCTGGAAACGGCGCTTTCCGCCTATTGTGCCATGCGAAGGGGGCATGTGCGGCTGTTTCAGGCGCTGTCGGCGATGTTCACGCCGTTCTACCAGTCGGATTCGCGCGTATTTCCGTTCGTGCGCGACCGGCTTGTTGCGCCGCTGTCGCGCGTGCCGCCGGTTCCGGGCTTTTTGGCCAAAATGGTGTCGGGCACCCTTGGCAACCCGCTTGGCAAAATCGGACTGGCCTGAACCGCTGCATTAATCAAATGCTGAATTTTGCCCGCTAGCCTGGTCGTGCATCGGAATTCAGGAGCAGGCTCATGGCTGGCAAACGGCAAAGCACGCAGGCGGGAAAGACCACGCCATCCCGTGACGCACAGTCTTCGGTGAATGCCGCATCCGGGCGCCTGCAGCTGACGCCGCCTTCGCTTGCGCCCGCACTTGGCAATTTCCTGATCAATTCGGCCAAGCGCTGACACCTGTCCGCCGGGCCGAACACGCGCTTATGGCGCAATCAGCCTGCATTTTGGTCCGCGCAGCAATTGCCATGCCTTGGCTTTGCCGCTAGACAAGCGCGGATTTTCAACCCGCCCGCGGCCGCTATTGCCCGCAAGCCAAGTTAGCCAAGAAGGAATGACCCGATGCGTGTGTTTTACGATCGCGATGCCGATCTCAATCTCATCAAATCCAAGAAGGTGGTGATTGTCGGCTATGGCTCGCAGGGCCGCGCGCATGCGCTGAACCTCAAGGATTCGGGCGCCAAGGACATCCGCGTGGCGCTGCGTCCGGGTTCGGACACCGCCAAGAAGGTGGAGGCCGACGGCCTCAAGGTGATGACCGTTGCCGACGCCGCCAAATGGGGCGACCTGTTGATGATGGCGACCCCTGACGAATTGCAGGCCGACATCTGGAAGAACGAGATCGCCGCCAATATCCGAGATGGCGCGGCAATTGCCTTTGCCCATGGCCTCAACGTGCATTTCGGGCTGATCGAGCCGAAAAAGACCATTGACGTGGTGATGATCGCGCCAAAGGGCCCCGGCCACACCGTGCGCGGCGAATACCAGAAGGGCGGCGGCGTGCCCTGCCTGATCGCCATTCATCAGGATGCCTCGGGCAATGCCCATGACCTGGCGCTGTCCTATGCCTGCGGCGTCGGCGGCGGCCGGTCCGGCATCATCGAAACCACGTTCCGCGAGGAATGCGAGACCGATCTGTTCGGCGAGCAGACCGTGTTGTGCGGCGGCCTGGTCGAGCTGATCCGCGCCGGGTTCGAGACGCTTGTCGAGGCCGGCTATGCCCCGGAAATGGCCTATTTCGAATGCCTGCACGAAGTGAAGCTGATCGTTGACCTGATCTATGAAGGCGGCATCGCCAACATGAACTACTCGATCTCCAACACCGCCGAATGGGGCTCGTATGTGTCCGGCCCGCGCCTTGTCACCGCCGACACCAAGGCCGAGATGAAGCGCATCCTGACCGACATCCAGACCGGCAAGTTCACCTCCGAATGGATGCAGGAATGGCGTTCGGGCGCGGCCCGCTTCAAGGGCATCCGCCGCATGAACGACGAACACCAGATCGAGGAAGTCGGCGAAAAACTGCGCGGCATGATGCCGTGGATCGCCAAGAACCGGCTGGTCGACAAGTCGAAGAACTGAGCGAATAACGAATAGCGAATAGGGAAGGCCGGCGGGGCGAACCGCCGGCCTTTTTGTTTGCGTTCGCGCGGAAACCCTTGCATCCTTGCGTTGAGAGGCGGGGTGCAATTGATGTACGCGATAAAACTTGAACGGGACGGCTTGATAATAGATGGAATAGGCGAAGCCCTGCGGGAAGGGTTCATTGGTGCAGCACAGGCCGCAATAGCTTACAAGACTCTCAGCGCCTCGTCAGGGATCAGCGCCCTGTCCAGCTTCTTCAAGTCCTTCAAGGCGATTTCGGCGGATGAGACGCTGGAGCGGCGCGCGTTCGTGCTCGTGGCATCAGCCTTGGCGAGGGCCTTGCAGCAAGCCTTGCCGGAAATCGCCTTGACCGGCGAAGCAGACAAGAAAGAACTCGCAGGATTGGCGGCAACAACGCTCGGCCGACTTGCCGAGGGAGAGGTTGAAATCGGGACCGCCTTTTTTGAATCGCCCGGCGCTTTTCCTTACCTGCCGCAATTTGCCGGTGACATTGCCGCGCATTTGGAACGTGTCGTACCGGCTGCCAAAAGCAAATCCATTGAAGGCATTGTCCGAGAGCATTTTCCGGATGCGCTTTACCGGGCGATGGCGGAAAAGCCGGATTTTTTCCAGCCATTGCAGGACAGCCTTTTCAACACGGCAACTGACGCAGCGCGGCGGGCCGGCGAGAGGCGCAGTTACCTTGCGAGCCTCATTTATTGGTTTGAGACCTATTTGCTTCCGGGACAGAAGGATGAAGCGCATCCCGTGCGGCTTGCGGATGTTTTCATTCCGCTGCGTGCCTATATCGAGAAGGTTCAGGCGTCCGAAGATGGCGATGTGCCGGATGGTGCAGAGCGGCGAACAATCGGCGGGAAAGAAACGCGCATTGTTCGCGAACTGATCGAATTTGAGGACCACGCGCTCTCATGGCTGAGTGCCCGCAAGAATGACGAAAACCTGCTTGTGGTGAGCGCCGGGCCGGGGCTTGGAAAATCCAGTTCGCTGCGCGCGCTTACTGCCCGGATCGCAAAGGAACGACAGGCTTTCCCGGTGTTCCTGCCGCTCCAACATTTGGAAATAGCGGGTTCGCTAGAGCAGCGCATTCACGCTGCCTTGCAGTCGCGCGTAGAGGATTTCAGGTTCAAACATGACCTCCTTTCGCA
>JBATMU010000017.1:0-13964 GCA_049289995.1 Rhizobiaceae bacterium
ACACAGCCCATGCCCGCCGCAGACGCCGCATTGTCGCCTGCCCCGCCGGCAATCACCACGCCCGGCCCCATGCCCCAGCGCGCCGCCAGTTCGGGACGCAGGACGCCGGCGCTGTCCGTGCCTTCCACAAGATCCGGCATTTGCCGCTCTTCGAGGCCGGTCGCCGCCAGAAGATCCGGCGACCAGCGCCGCGCCCCGACATCCAGCCAGGCGGTGCCGGCCGAATCCGACAGGTCGGACATGTGCTCGCCGCTCAGCCACAGCCTGAGATAATCCTTGGGCAAAAGCACAAAGCGGGTAGAGGCGAAATGCGCAGGCTCGTGCCGCGCTACCCACAAGAGCTTGGGCGCCGTGAAGCCCGGAAACACGATATTGCCGGTCAATTGCCGGAACAGCGGCTGGCCGTCGAGCTCGGCTGCCTCAGTGGCGCTGCGCGTGTCGTTCCACAGGATGCAAGGCCGTATCGCCCGGTCATGAACATCAACCAGCGTTGCGCCGTGCATGTGGCCAGACAGGCCAATGCCGCGCACCGCCGCCATTTCGCGCCCATGCGAGGCAGCCAGCGCATCCATGGCCTGGCCGGTGGCGGCAAGCCAATCGTCTGGCTCCTGCTCGGACCAGCCCGGATGCGGCCGAGCGACATCAAGCGCCGCCGAACCGGAGCCAATCACGCTCTGGTTTTCGTCAATCAGCAGCGCTTTGACGCTCGACGTGCCGAGATCAATCCCGATGAACATGCTTCCTCCGCGCCCGGCTTCACCGGTTGTCAAAGGGCAGGATACATGCGGATTTGCGAAAAGAAAGCGTTTTTTCGGATATCGAATTAATTCATGTCAGCCATGCAGGAATTGCTCGATCATCCGCGCGCTTTCCTGCGGGCGGGTCACCAGGAACAGGTGGCCGTCATCAAGCACTTCGAGCCGTGCGCCGGGTATCATCGTTGCCAGCAGTTTGGCATTGGCAAGCGGCACCAGCGGATCGTCATTGCCTGCCATCACCAGCGTCGGCTGGCGCAGCATCCACAGCCACGGCAGGCTGGTCCAGCCGGTCATGGCCAGCAATTGCAGCGCATAGCCCGTATTGGTCGCCCCTTTCATCGCCCCGGCATGCCGGTCGATCAGCGTCGGATCCTTGCGGAAATCGCCACCATAAATTTCTGCAGCGATGGATCGCATGTAGCCCTTGTCGGTATAGCGGCGGATATTGGCCATCTTGGCCAGCACATTGGGCTTGCCTGGCACCATGGTGAAGCCTGACGAGGTGGCTGCCAGCACCAGCTTGCGGCAGAGCCCCGAATACTGGAATGCAAACTGCTGCGCCATGCCCCCGCCCCAGGACACGCCCGACACGTCAACCTGGTCGTGGCCAAGGCTTGTGACAAGCTGTTTGGCAAGCCGCGCCAGCGATGATGGCCGGTAGGGAAAACTCGGCGCGGGCGAGCCGCCAATGCCCGGCACGTCGAAAATGATGGCGCCGGTGTCTTCAAGCGCCTCAATGAACGGTTGGCCAAGCTCGAGATTGGCGCCGATGCCGTTGAACATCAAAAGCGGGGGCTTGCCCTTCGGCCCTTGCCTGACGCCGACGCGCAACTTCTGCCCGTCGACGTCCATCATGGCGATTTCGAGCGTGCCGTTCGTCTCAAGCTTGCGTGCTGTGGCCAAAACAGGCTCCTGCTCTGTTGAAATCAGGGTTCAAAGACATAGGTGCCCGGCGCATTGCCGGTCGGCGGATGTTTCTTGCTGCCATCGGCAGCCGGTGCGGCAATCTCGCCATCTGAACGGGCCTTGAGGTAATCAGCCCAGTCCAGCCACCACGAGCCTTCTTTCTTTTCCGCACCTTCCGTCCATTTTTCAGGGTCGTCCTGCTTTGCGGTACCCTTCACATACCAGGATTTTGGATTGCCTGGCGGGTTGAGCAGGCTCTGCAGATGGCCCGAATTCGACAGGATGAACGTGGTCTGGTCGCCGAAAATCCGCGCCGTCTGATAGACCGCTTTCCATGGCGTGATGTGGTCCGTCGTGCCGCCGATCACATAGGTGTCGTGCTTCACCTTGGTCAGGTCGATGGGCACGCCGCCAATCGACATCTTGCCGGGATTCATGAACGGGTTGGTGAAGATCAGGTCGAGAAAATCGCCGTGCAGACGGGCCGGCAGGCGGGTCGTGTCGGCATTCCAGTAAAGCACGTCAAAGGCCGGCGGCTGGTTTCCAAGCAGGTAATTGTTGACCCAATAATTCCAGATCAGGTCATTGGGCCGCATCCAGGCGAACATCTTGGCCATGTCCTGCCCGTCAAGCACGCCGCGCAGCTTGGACATCTGCTTGGCGGCCATCACGCTTTCGGGCGTGATCAGCGAGGCCATGTCGCTGTCGGGTGTGCTCATCGTGTCGAGCACGCAGACCGCAAGCAGCAGCGCGTTGATCTTCTTTTCCTTCTTGCCGGCCAGCCAGCCGGCATAGGTGGAAACCGTGATGCCGCCCGAGCACGAGCCCATGATGTTGACGCTGTCGGCACCGGTGATTTCGCGCGCCGCGTCACAGGCCTCGTCGAGCGCCAGGATATAGGTATCGAGTCCCCAGTCGCGCTGTTCGGCGGTCGGGTTGCGCCAGGAAATGCAGAACGGCTGGATGCCATTGGCCAGAAGGAATTTGATCATGCTCTTGTCGGGCGACATGTCGACCGAATAATATTTGTTGATCTGCGGCGGCACGATCAAAAGCGGCCGTTTCCAGACTTTTTCGGTGGTTGCCGTATATTGAACCAGTTCCAGCACGTCGTTGCGGAATACGACCTTGCCCGGCGTTGTCGCCAAGTTTTCGCCAACCTTGAATTTCGACGCATCGACCGAGGACGGCAGCCCGCCATTTTTGGTCATGTCCTCAAGGAAGTTCTTCAGCCCTTGGACAGCGCTCTTGCCGCCCGAATCCACCAGCGTTTTCAGCGCTGACGGATTGGTCAGGAGATTGTTCGATGGCGACAGCGCATCCACGACAATGGACGTTGCCAGCCGGGCGCGGGCAGCTTGGGTGTCCGGCAGTTCGGTCTTGGCGGCAAGATCGGTGACGGCCTGTCCCCAGGCCATGTAGGACTGCATCAGCGCCTTGTTGATGGGGCTCGATTTCCAGGCAGGATCGGCAAAGCGCCGGTCCTTCGGATCAACGGCAAGCTCCGACTGTCCGGTCAGGATCTTTCCCATCTCACCGGCAAAGCCCACCCATTGCTGCACCAGGAGGCCAGGATTGGCTGCCATCGCCTTCATCATCGAACCGGCGGCCTCGACCAGGTCCTGCGTGCGCACGCCAACCAGCGGATTGAGCGCCAGGGTGTTCTCCATCGCGCTCTTGGCAATGGTCTCGGCCAGCGTTTCCTCGCCCTTGCTCTCGCCGTCCTTCGGGGATTTCGCCATCATCAGGCTCCTTTCGGCGGCCGGCCGGCCACCAGCATGGCCAGCGTCTCGGCGATCAGCGCCGGCTTTTCCTCGCCCTCGATCTCGATGACATTGCTGGCTTTCATCAGGAACTGGCCGGGGCCCTTCTCGTCAAACGCCAGGAGCGTCGTGCGCATCCGCACCTTGGCGCCCGCCTTCACCGGCGTCAGGAAGCGCACCTTGTCGAGCCCGTAATTGAAGGCCGCAGCCGTCCCGTCCGGCACCGCGCCGATATCATAGCTGAGTGCGGCCACCAGCGAGAGCGTCAGATAGCCGTGGGCTATCGGTCCTTTGAACGGGCTTTCGCGTTTTGCCCGCTCGACATCGACATGGATCCATTGCCGGTCGCCCGTGCATTCGGCGAACTGGTTGATCATGGACTGGTCAACCTCGAGCCATGACGAAACGCCAAGCTCCTGGCCGATGTGATCCTTCATGCCAGCAAATGTCAGGCCTGCCATTGCATCTCTCCCGTCGGCTTTTTATCCGGGCCATGCTGCCCGTTGCTGCCCGTTTTTTTGCATCCTAGCACGCGTCGGGGCCTTGAACAGTCACCCTAGGTCAGGCTGGCAAACTTGTAATTCGCATCATTTGCGCAAATGATCGGCGTGACGCTGAAAGGGAGGATTTCATGCGGCAGCTTGGCGGGATCGACGCGACATTTCTTTACATGGAGACGCCGGAAACGCCCATGCATGTGGCGGGCCTGCAGGTTTTCGAGCCGCCGGTTGATTTTTCCGGCTCGTTTCACGCCCATTTTCTCGATTTCTTCAAGAGCCGCATGCATCTGGCGCCGGTTTTCAGCCAAAAACTCGCCCGCACCGTGCTCGAACTTGACCATCCTGGCTGGGTGGACGCCAGGGACATTGATCTTGACTGGCATATCCGCAAGGCGACGCTGCCCGCGCCCGGCACCCGCGCACAACTGGAGGCCCTGGTCGGCGAATTGCATTCAGTGCCGCTCGACCGTACACGGCCGCTCTGGCAGTTCACTGTCATAGACGGGCTCGATGACGGCAATGCCGCCATCTACACCAAGGTTCATCACGCAGCTGTCGATGGCGGCGCGGGCATGGTGATCGCCGCGGCGTTTTTCGACATTTCGCCGAAACCCCGCGCCGTCAAGCCGCCTGAACCCAAGCCGGAGCCGAAGCGCAAGCCGACGCTTGAAGAGCGTGCGCTGCTCGGCCTCAACGATCTGGTGCAGAATGCCGTGCGCCAGCATGTCGATGCCCTGCAGGCCCTGCCGAAAATCATGAATTCCGTCGCCGATCTTCTGTCCCCGAAATCAACGGGCGATGGCAAGGCATCGCCAAAATTGCCTGGCCTGCCGAAACTGCCGGAAATCCTGCCGCCCAAGACCCCATTCAATGTCACCATTACCGGCCAGCGCGCCTTTTGTGCCCGCACGCTTTTGCTGTCGGACGCCAAGCTCATCGCCAAGGCGACCGGCGCCAAGATCAATGACGTGGTCATGGCCGTTTGTGCCGGTGCGCTGCGCACCTGGCTTGAGAAGCGCAAGGCGCTGCCTGATCGTTCGCTGGTGGCCTTTGTGCCGATTTCGCTGCGCGAAGCCGGCAATACCGACATCAACAACCAGGTGTTCGGCATGAACTGCCGCATCGCCACCGAAATCGCCGATCCGCTAGCCCGGCTGGATGCGATCAGGCAAGGCGCCGATCAGGCCAAAACCATTGCCGGCGGCCTAAAGGACGTGGCGCCCAAATCGTTCACACTGCTTGGCGCGCCGTTGGTCCTGCCCGGCCTGATGCAGCTTTACGGCCGTTCGGGCCTGGCCGACATTGCCCCGCAAGCGGTCAACCTGGTCATTTCCAATACACCCGGCCCGCCCTTCCCGATGTTCTGCGCCGGCTGGAAAATCCTTGCCATGTATCCGGTCTCCATTCCGGTTCATGGCATCGGCTTGAACATGACCGTGCAGAGCTATCAGAACGGGCTGGATTTCGGCTTGACCGCCGACCGCCGCGCCATGCCGGATCTGGACGTGCTGGGCGATGCCCTGGCGCCTGCCATGGAAGAACTGAAACAGGCTGCGCTGCAAAAGGCGCAGTAAGCTTTTGCAAACGGATGGCGCGCAGTCTCTCACGCAAGGTGATTTTGCCGCCTCTGGCCAAGCGGGCGAAGCTCTGCCAGTCTGGCCTTGGAAATGCACCGTTGATTTGGGCAAGGCGCTTTCGGGCGCGGGGTCAGAAAACCGGCAAGGAGCCGCAATGAGCGCAACCAGCCTTCGCCCGCCGTCAAAAGCGTTGTTCCTGCTCGAATTGCGCGCTTTGCCGGAATTGGCGGGTTTTGCCTTGTCGCTGCCGATGCTCGCAGCCATGGCGGCGCGCGGCCATGGCCAGCCGGTTCTGGTCCTGCCGGGGCTTGTCACCTCCGACAAATCCACCGTGCCGCTGCGGACTTTCCTGTCCTCGAAGAATTTCGCCGCCTATGGCTGGGAGCTTGGCCGCAATTACGGTCCGCTGCCCGGCATCGAGCAAGGCATGATCGACAGGGTCAAATCGCTTGCCGACAAGCATGGCCAGAAAGTTTCGCTGGTCGGCTGGTCGCTCGGCGGCATCTATGCCCGCCAGCTTGCCAAAATGCTGCCGGACGAAACCCGTCAGGTCATCACGCTCGGCAGCCCGTTCCGCGGCGATCCGCGCGCCACCAATGCCTGGAAGCTTTACGAATATACTTCCGGCCACAAGGTTGACGACCGCCAGCAACACATGGGCGGGCACATCCATGAAGCGCCGCCGGTTCCGGCCAGTGCCATTTACAGCCGCACCGATGGCATATGCGCCTGGCAGAACTGCATGGAAGAGCCTTCCGACAGCCACGAAAACATCGAGGTCGCCGCCAGCCATTGCGGGCTGGGCCACCATCCGGCTGCCGTTTATGCGGTTTGCGACAGGCTGGCCCAGCCGGAGGGCGAATGGAAAAAATTCGACCGTTCCGGCCTGAGGGCGGCGTTCTATCCCGATCCGGCGCGCCGCTAGGGTCAGACTTTTCCGTTTCAGCTCTTCTTGTCAAAGCTCTTGCGGATTTCGTCCATGCTCTCCTGCATGCGGTCCTGCAGGATCTTGAACGTATCGGTCCCGGATTTCTTGAAAATCTCCGCCATGTCGCCGGCATTTTTCAGCGCGGCCTCAAACGAGCGCTTGGCCAGTTCCGCCTGCTTGGCCACCATGTCCTGCGGGCTGCCCGGCGAACGCAGGCCCTGCGCCAGATCGGTGATTTCGCGCAGGCTGTCTGCCATGATTTCCCGCTGCCGGGCCATCATCTCACTTGCGCCGCCCGCCGCCGCCTTGGCTGATTTCTCCAGCGCCTCAAGGTTCTTGCGGTGATGGTCCATGAGCGCTTCCAGATCAACCTTGGGCAGGTTGAGGTCGCGGCCGAGCTTGGCGAACATCTCGGTGAAATTGGGCTGCTTGTCGCTCATGGCAGTGCTCCTGTCTTGTGAAAATGAAAGTCTATCGCGGATTTACCGCGCGGTGAATGCCCCGCGGCGCCTATATCGAAAGCACTTGCCCGAGAGCATGCAGGGCCAGCCCGGCAAGCCCTCCGATGACCATGCCGTTGAAACGGATGAATTGCAGGTCGCGCCCGACATTGAGCTCGATCAGGCTCGTCAGCTGGCCGAGATCCCAGCTTTTCACCTGATCGGCGACAAAGCCAGAAACGCCACCCTTCTGGCTTTCAATGATCGCGGCAAGCGCCTCGGAGAACCCGGCATTCATGTCGGCCCTGAGCTTCGGCTCGTCTGCCAGCTTCCGGCCGATTTCGCCAAAAAACACGGCCAGATGCTGGCGGATTTGCGAGTTGTCGCCAGCAACATCCTGTTCGGCAAATGTCCTCAGGCTCTTCCAGATATCGTGCGACAGAGCCCGCAATTCAGGCCGCGCCAGAAAATCCTGTTTGAGTTTTTCGGCTCGCGCCTGAAAGCGCTTCGACCGCCTGAGCTTGCGGATGAAGCGGGCGATGAAGGCGTCAAACTCGCCGCGCAGCGCATGCTGCGGATCGTTGCGAACCTCCTGCAACATTGTCCCGGCCGATTTGATGATGCGCCGTAGCAGGAAGGCGTCGGCGCGAAACAGGTTGAACACGGTCGGCAATTCTTCGCGGATCTTGTCGCGGATGGTGTCGAGCGCCGGGCCATCGGACAGAAAGGCTTCGAGCAGGCCGAGCATTTCATCAAGCAGTTTCTGGTGGCGGCCGTCATCGGTGAACGCCGAGAGAAGATCCGCCGCCAGCGGCGCGGCCTTGACCTTGGCGGCCTGCTCAGTGAGCCGCGCGGCGACAAAGCCCTTCAGCCCGGTGTCCTCCACCGCAGCAAGCGCCTGCGGCACAAGCCGGCTGATAAATGCCGACAAGTGCGCCGCACGCTCCGGCTGGCCAAGCCAATTGGCGACATGGCCGGCAAAGTCGATTTCGCCGAGCTTGCGGCGGACAGGATCGGCAGCCAGGAAATGCGCCTCGATGAAACGGCCGAGATTGTCGGCGATCCGCTCCTGATTGGCCGGAATGATGGCGGTATGCGGAATGGGCAGGCCAAGCGGCCGCCGGAACAGCGCCACAACCGCGTACCAGTCCGCCAGCCCGCCGATGGCCGCCGCTTCGGCGAATGCCGCCACATAGGCAAGCCATGCGTGCTGAGCTGGCCAGTTGAGACCGGCCAGCCTGGCGGCGATCATCACGCCAAGACACAAAGCCAATGACAGTCCGGCCAGAAGCTTGATGCGCTTGAGCGCGCTCAGCTTGTCCAGTTCATCTGCCGCCAGTCTGCCGGAGTTCATCGGTGCATTCCGCTCCATCCCATGAATATGGGCTCTTCGCATGTAGGCAATTGCAGCGTCCGTGAAAAGCCGCCCCAGCGGAAGCCCGGATTGTCTGTTTTGTGCAGTGCAACATTTTGTCTATTGCAATGCAACATAGTTTCGCCTATATCAGGCTCAGCCCCGGGCCAAGGTTGGACGGGGTCCGCCATGGCCACGCAAAGGAATGGAGTTCCAAATGACCAAGACCACCAAGAAGACCGAAGCCGCTGTTGAAACCAATGCCGCTTCGATGATCGAAACGATCCAGAACAAGATCGAAGTCCCGGCTGCTGCCCGTGAATTCGTGGCGCGCAATGCCGCTGCTGCCAAGGACCGCGCCGAAACCATGCATGACGGCGCCGTCAAGCTGACCGGCGGCGTTGAAAAGGCCGTTGTGTCGATGATCGGCGGCTATGCCAATTTCTCGCGCGGCCTGATTGACGCCGCTTTCGCCAATGTCAGCCATGCGCTGAACACGGTCGAAAAGATCGCTGCCGCCAAGTCGGCCAAGGAAGCCGTGCAAGTCCAGATCGACTTCGTGCGCGACAATGCCCGTGACAATTACGAGCGCGTCCGCGAAGCCGCTGAAGCCGCCCGTTCCGCTGCTGCCGAAGGCGCCGAGACCGTCAAGGACGGCATTGCCAAGGTCTGGCCCGGCCAGAAGGCCGCCTGATCCCTGTCGCACACCCTGTCAAGAAGGCCCGCCTCGCGCGGGCCTTTTTCATTTTACGGCAGCCGTTTCAGCCTTTGGCTTGCGGACAGGCCGCGGCCCGGCATCCACCGCTGTTTCTTCGAACCGGATCTGGTCGAGGTGAATGAGGCCTGATGTGTCATTGCCGGAAAAATGCAATTCCGCGCCAAATTGGCGGGCCAGCGACTTCATCGCTTCATTGTCGCTGTGGGTGCTGATCTCGATGGCCCAAAGCCCGCGTGACCACGCCGCTTCCAGGATCAGTGCAAACAGCGCTGCACCAATGCCGCGCCCGCGCTGGCCATCGGAGACGCTGAAGGCCACTTCCGCCGTCTGCGGTTTGACCGGATGCAGTTCGGCCACGCCGATCACCTTGCCGTCCTGCATGGCCGCGATCACCAGAACGCCGGGGCTGAGACAACGGTCCGCATAATCAGCCAGCGCCTCGTCATTGATGCCGCCATTGAAGCGGTCATGCCGGGCTGTGGCATCCAAATGCAGCAGATGTTCGACAAACAGCTCGCGGTCCGGCCGGCCGAGAATTTGCAGGCTCACGCCATGGGGAAGCGGAAAATCGGGATTGGGGCGCAAGGTGATGGACATGGCTTGGTCTCCGGCCTGCCGCTCCACCCATCGGCAGGTGCGTCGAACCTAGGTGCATTGCAGCAAAAGTCAATGCTGCGCTGCAACAATACATGAATTCCGCCGCGTCAGTTTCCCGCCCAGACATCCAGAACGTAACGGTTTTTGGCGGTCATGTCCTCCATCCAGGCTTCGGCAGCCGTCATGTCGGTGTCGGTCTCCTCGGCATAAAGCGTGGTCAGTGCGCGCCGCACATCCGGCTCCATCCGGCTGCCGTCGCCGCAGACATAAAGTTTGGCGCCCTGCCGGGCCAGCGCAATCACGCGGTCGCGCTGCTCGCGGATCAGGTCCTGCACATAGGTCTTTTTCCCCTCGTGGCGCGAAAAGGCGGCGAACACCTCGGCCAGCCCCGCTGCTGCAAACGCTTCCAGTTCCTCCCGGTAGAGAAAATCCTGATCCGGATGGCGGCAGCCAAAGAACAACAGCGCCGGACCAACCGTCCTGCCGGCCGCCTTCTGGGCAGCGCGCTCCTGCAGGAAAGCGCGGAACGGCGCGATCCCCGTGCCGGGTCCGACCATGATGACCGGCAGCGCCGGATCATCGGGCAGCCGGAAACCGGCCTTGGTTTCGCGCACTGCCGCCTTGACCTGATCGCCCGGCTGGAGAGCGGCCAGATAGGTTGAGCACGCTCCGGCATAGTCGCCCTTGCCTGACCGCGCCGGGCCGCTGACCACCCCAACGGTTACCGAACACTGCCGCGGATTGGCTGCGGGCGAAGACGAAATCGAATAGTAACGTGGCGCAAGCTGCGGCAGCATTTCGAGGTAAAGCCCAAACGGCAGTTCGCAGGCCGGGAACTGTTCCAAAAGGTCGAGCACGGATTTGCGCTTGGCCGCCACCTCGGCTTTGTAAATATCCTTTGCGCCTTCTGCAGCCAGCGCCTCCAACTCCGGCCTGCTCTTCGGGCATCGCGTGTGTTGCGCCAGAATGCGCAGTTGATGGCGTGTCGCCACTGCCTGCAATTCGGCACGGTGCTCCAATAGCCGCCTCAGGCTGACCGAAGCGCCAGTCGGCAGATGCCCGCTGCGGCCGCTGCCAGTGGTAAGTTTCAGCCGCGTGTCCGGCGAAAAGCCGAAACGCGCTTCGACCCGCTCGCACAATTGAACGGAATTGACCGGCGCAATGGCCAGATGATCGCCCGGCCGGTATGCCATGCCGTCAGCAAGCTGGAATTCAAGATGGCGGGTAGACCGCGGCCCGGACTGCAATTCACGGCTGGCAAGCAGGCTGACGGAAGCAAAGCCCGGCTGCACCTCGGTCTCTGCGCTGTCATCCGCCAGTTCGACGGTATAGAGCGGCGCACTTTCGCTCTTGCCCGAGAAATCGCCTTCAAGCCCGAGGTTTGCGCCGATTTCGGAAAACAGCGGCGCAAACCACGCCCGGAAACCGCCGTCGAGATCCTCGCGCGCATCGGCTTCCCCAAGCGGCCGCATCTGCTTGCCGCCCAGCGCTTGCAACCGCTCGTCAATCAGCCGCGGCGTTGCCTGAAAAGTCGAGGCCCAATCGCGGTTGCCGCAGCCGAGCACGCAATAGGATACGCCCTTGGCTGCGTTTGCCGCCGCGGTTTCCAGCCAGGTGACAAACTTTCCGGCATTGTCCGGCGGCGCGCCGTTGTAGGAGGCGCAGGCAATCACCAGCGCGCCGGTTTTGGGCAGATCGCCCGTCGCCTCATCGAGCGGCTTCAGGCTGACATCAAACCCCGAGCGCTCGCCCTCATGGGCAATTTCGCGGGCGAAATCTTCGGTCGTGCCGAGATTGGAGCCGAACAGCACCATGAGCGGCGTGCCATGCCTGTCATGGACCGGCGCGGCTGGCACGCCGGCCGTTTCCTGGACTTTCACCTGGCCCGGCAACAGCACCGAACGGACGCGCCCGGCCCGCGGCGACACCTTGATCCGAAAACCATCGGGCTTCACCGACAGAGTTTCCTTGATTTTCAGCGTGTAGTTCAGGTGATCGTGCAGCTCGAAGCGCTGCAGGATCAGGCCCAGGACCAGCGTCGCCTCCTGCATGGCGAATTGCCGGCCGATGCAGGCGCGCTGGCCGTTGCCGAACGGCTTGTAGGCATTGGCCGGCCGCTTCTCCACCGCCTCGCGGGAGAAATGGTCAGGGTTGAATGCTTCCGGATCATCGCCCCAGATGCTCTTGTCGCGATGCAGCATCAGGGTCAGGACGGTGACAAAGGTCCGCGCCTTGAGCTGGTATTTGCCGCCGACCACTTCGTCCTTGTAGGGATAGAGCCCGAAAGCCGGTGCGGTCGGCCAGAGGCGAAGCGATTCCAGCAGGATCTGCTGCACATAGGTCAGCTGGTTGACCTCGCGGATGGTTGGCGTGGCCGAGAGATCCGTGCCGAAAACCCGGTCCACCTCGTCCCGCGCTTTTGCCAGCACATCGGGGTGGTTGATGAGGAAGTAGAGCGTGAACGACAAAAGCCCGGATGTCGTTTCATGCCCGGCAATCAGGAACGTGTTGATCTGGTAACGGATGTTCTCGTCCGAAAGCCCCTCGCCGGTCGCCTTGTCGACGCCAGCCAGCATGGAGTTCAACAGGTCATTGTGGCCGGCGCCGCCCGAGCGCCGCCGCTCGCGGATAATGTCATCCACCAGCCCGCTCATATAGGCAACATCCAGCTTCTGCTGGGCAAGCTCGCGCCTGAGCAGGATATCCTCGAGCGGCAGGCCGCGCTGCTTCATGCAGGTTTCGAGCGTCCGCGTCAGCGCGTCGATGAACGGATGGTAATCGCGCCGGTAGAACGAATTGAAGCGGTAGCCGAAGCCGCACACGCCGATCGTGTCGAGCGCCAGTGCTGTCATGTCATGGACGACGTCAATGTCGTCATCGGCATTCAGCCTTTCCCATTTCAGGATGAGCTGGCTGGCGATGTCCTGCATCATCGGCAGGTAATTGACCATGGCGCGCTGGCCGAAGGTCGGCAGCAGGATGTTGTGCGCCTTGGCCCAGTTGGGCTCCTGGGTGTCTCCGGTGAACAGCCCGTCGCCGCCAATGGCGCGGATGCGCCGGAGCGAGCCGCGCACTGCCTTGTCAAAGCGCTTTTCGTCGCAAAGCTCGTCGACAATGTCGGCGCCCGAGGCCACCACCAGCGGCGTGCCCATCATGTTGAGCGAAAATACCGGTCCCGTTTCCCGCGCCAGCCGCATCAGGTCCTGCAGCGGCGCATCGGCGTCAATGGAAAGCATGTTGCCGACCAGCGGCTTGCCCGGCGGGCTGGGCAGCGGCTCAAGCGCAGAATCTGACGCCATGACTTTTCCTCCTGCCGGACTTCGTCCGCGCGTCTTCTGCGCAAGCATCCTATGACCGGGCGGCACCTGTCAAACGCCGAAGCAGGGGCGGAATCTGACTTTGGGTCAGCCCGCGCCACGCTGCAGCCAAACCAGACATTGGGCTGTCATTCGGAACGGCTTTAACGCTTCATTCACCATGTTGGACAAGACTGTATCCAGGACGCCGCCACTCTATCCAGGAAACGCACATGCAATCTGCCCGCTTGCCCGGCCTAGACGGTGCACTTGACCGCGAGGAGAACGCTGCCCGCATTTGCTTTGGCGATTTTGCCGCCTCCGAGCCAGCGCCCACCCTCATCGAGCGCATTGCAGGCTCGGGACTTCTGGCTGGCGTGGACCTGTCCCGCCTCGCCGCCTTTGGCGCGATTTTCACGGCTCTGTCGCTGGGCGTCGCGCTTTATTGAGAGCGGGTCTGGACCCTATGGTCCGGGCCCAACAACGCCCCTTTATTTTCACGCTTGCCGAAATTCCGCCTTTCCTGTGCTATGATTTGGCGCGGGGTGCGAAATCATGGAATTTGAAATCGAGGAGATTTGAATGCGCAAAATGTTGATTGTACTGGTTGCCGCAGGCTCGCTTGCCGGTTGCACAACCGCTGAACGTGATGCTGCCGCTGGTGCGGCGGCAGGTGCGGCAATCGGCGGGCTGGTTTCCGGCCGTGTCGAAGGCGTTGTTGTTGGCGCTTTCATTGGAGCTGCCGGCGGCGTGCTTCTGGGCCACGCGACCCGCACTGGTTACTGCCAATACCGCGGCAGGAACGGCAGGATCTTCACCAAGCCTTGCCCTGCCGGCTATTGAGCCGAACCAATCACAACGGAAAAGGCCCGCATCATGCGGGCCTTTTTGTTTAAAGGTCAGTTGGCCAGCGCGCCCGGCCCCGGAATGGCGCCTTTCGGGCATTTGCCGGCAATGATCATGCCGAGCACCTCGTCATGGTCAACGTCCGTAGTCTTGGCCGTACCCACCACCTTGCCGTTCTTCATCACGCACAGCCGGTCAGCCAGATCGAACACATCGTGCAGGTCATGGCTGATCAGGAAAATGCCGATGCCTTCGGCCTTGAGCTGCTTGATGAGCTCGCC
>JBATMU010000018.1:0-3446 GCA_049289995.1 Rhizobiaceae bacterium
TGCAATAGTATTTCGAAAAGGAATTGATGACGGTCACGTCATTTGAAAAGCGCAGCGCCGATACATCCGGCGCGCCATAGCTCAGCCGGTGATAGATTTCGTCTGAAATGAGCGAGATGCCCGCCTCGGCGCAAAACCGCACCAGCCGCTCCTGCTCATCGGCAGGCGTCACCGCCCCGGTCGGATTGGCCGGACTGGCATAGAGCAAGCCCTTGAGCGGCTTTTGCCGGTGCGCAGCTTCGACCTGAGCGGCGGTCAGCCAACCGGCTCCGTCCAGCGCCAATTCAACCGGCTCAACGCCAAGCGCCCGCAGGATGTTGCGGTAGGCAGGATAGCCCGGCCGGGTCAGGGCGACGCGATCACCAGTGTCAAACAGCGCCAGGAACGCCAGATTGAAACCCGCCGATGAACCGGTGGTCACCGCAATCCGGCTCACGGGCACATCCAGTCCGTAATGATCGCGGTAATGTGCGGATATTGCCGCCCTCAAGTCTGCGCGGCCGAGCGCGTCGGTATAGCCGATCGCCCCGGTCTTCAGATGATCCATGGCCGCCTGCCGCACGGCCTGCGGCGCGGGATCGGACGGCTGGCCAACCGCCATCGATATGACAGGCGCGCCCATGGCCTTCAGCCTGTTGGCTTCGGCCAGCACATCCATGGCATGGAACGGTTCAACGGCGGAACGGCGCGAAACAAAGAGGGACATCAGGCAGCATCCAACATAAGGGGCCGCACATTTGCCCGATTGCTGTGGCGATCACAAGTTCATGAAGAGGCCGGTTGCGCATACACTTTGCCCCGGCAAACGGCTAAAGGCTTTTCGATGGTTTTGAACGCTTCCCGTTTCCTGGGTTTTTTGCAGGCCGCAGCGGTTTTCGCAGCAACGGCCATGCCTGCTCATGCCCAGCAGAATGTGTCGGTTATCCGTGATGCTGAAATCGAGGCGCTGGTTGCCGATTACGCCAGGCCGATCTTCAAGGCCGCTGGTCTGGGCCGCGCCAATACTGAGATCATTCTGGTCAATGACCCATCCTTCAACGCCTTTGTCGCCGGGCGGCGCATGTTCATCAACACCGGCGCGCTGATGACCGCCGAAACACCCAATGAGATAATCGGTGTCATGGCCCACGAAGCAGGGCATATCGCCGGCGGCCATCAGGAAAGGCTGCGCCAGCAGCTCGAATCGGCCCGCACGCTGTCCATAGTCGCCGGCCTCATCGGCGCAGGTGCGGCAATTGCCGGCGCCGCATCCAAGAATACGGCCGCCGCACAGGCCGGCGCAGGTATTGCGGTCGGCGGCGCCGAGGCGGCCCGGCGCGGGCTTTTGGCCTATCAGCGCACTGAAGAGGCCACCGCCGACCGCTCGGCTGTCACCTATCTGGAAAAAACCGGCCAGTCTGCAGCCGGAATGCTGAAAACTTTCAAGCGGTTCGAAGGAATGCTTTCCCTGTCCGGCGTGCAGGTCGATCCCTACCAGGTCAGCCATCCGATGCCGCGCGAGCGCATTGCGGCGCTGCAAACACTGGCCGAGCAAAGCGTCAATTTCGGCAAGGCCGATTCACCTGCCCTCCAGGCCCGCCATGACCTGATGCGCGCCAAGATCGCAGCCTATACCCAGGGTCAAGGCGAATCGGCCCGGCTTTTGAAACGGTCCGGCAATGCAAAAGCCATTGCCTATGGCGACGCTGTGCGCAGCCTGCTTTATGGCAATCCGGCCGCGGCGCTCAAGAAAGCCGACATGCTCGCCAAAGGCGATCCCAAATCGCCATGGTTCCAGGAATTGCGCGGCGACATCCTGTTGAAAGCCAACAAGCCTGCCCAAGCTGCGGAAGCCTATGCAAACGCCATCCGGCTCGACCCCCGCAAATCGTCCATGCTGCAGGTCGGTTATGCTCAGGCGCTGATTGCCACCGGCAAACCCGAAGCTCTCGACAAAGCAGCCAGGACTTTGAACGAAACGCTGCAGCGCGACCGCGAAAATGCCGCCGGCTATGCCCTGCTCGCCCAAGCCGAAGGGCGCCGCGGCAACATCGCCGAAGCAGAACTTGCCACCGCTGAGGGATATTACTATTCCGGCGATATCAAGCAGGCCAAGAGCTTTGCCGCCCGGGCCCAGCAGAAAATGAAAAACGGCGCGCCGGGCTGGCTGCGTGCGCAAGACATTCTCAACACCAAGACGTCAAAGAAGAAATCCTGAACAGGCATGAACCTCTGCCGCCCGACTGCGCACAGAGCATTGAACAAGGAAAACGGACATGAACAAATCGGTTGTAATTGGCGCGCTCGGCGGGGCGGTGTCCGTTGGCATGCTGGCGCTCGGCTTTTTTTCCGGACGCCTGTCCACGCCTGCACCCGCACCGGAAGCTGTGGTTGAAGCTCCCGCGGCGGATGCGCCCGGCCTTGACCGGCCGGCAGTGGAAACCATTGTCCGTGAATACCTCCTGGCCAATCCCGAATTGATCGAAGAGGTCCAGGTGGCTCTTGAGGACAAGAAGCAGGCCGAGCAGAAACTCGCCCAGAACGCCGTGATCAAGGACGCCTCTGCCGACATTTTCAATTCCGCCGAAGATGGACTGATCGGCAATCCGGATGGCGACGTTACGCTGGTTGAGTTCTTCGACTACAATTGCGGCTATTGCAAACGTGCGCTCAGCGACATGCAGGCCATGGTCGCCGCCGATCCGAAGCTGCGCTTTGTGCTGAAGGAATTTCCGATCCTTGGACCGGAATCCCAGAAAGCCAGCCAGGTTTCCATGGCGTTCAAGGCGCTGATGCCCGGAAAATATGCGGACTTCCATCTCAAGCTGATGGCCTATGAAGGCCGCGCCGGTGAGGAAAGCGCGATCAAGATGGCCGTCGAACTCGGCGCCGACGAAGCGGCGTTGCGCAAGGAAATGGAAAGCCCTGCAATCGCCGCCATCTTTGCGAAAACCTATGAATTGGCCAACAGACTGTCGATCACCGGCACGCCATCCTATGTGGTAGGTGACGAAATCATCCCAGGCGCGCTGGGCCAGGATGTTCTGGGCCAGAAAGTCGTCAACGTCCGCAATTGCAAGAGCACGACCTGCTGAGTTTTGAAAATTCAAAGTCAGGTTTCAGGCCGGTTTTCAAGGCTTGTGGATGCAGGTCCGAACGGCCCTTCCCGCCGGGCATTCTGCCGACTATACAGGAATGCCGGGTCGCCTGAAAATTGGCGGCCCGGCATTGCTGGCATGGCGTTAACAAGAGGGTCAGTCTGACATGGTTTCCAAAAAAAGCGGCATTGACCAGGACCTGATCCGCGATCTTGCGGGCATTCTCAACGACACCAATCTGTCGGAAATCGAAGTCGAACAGGGCGATCTGCGCGTGCGCGTTTCGCGTCAGGGCAATACTGCGCCCGTCCATGCCGCCCATTATGCGCCCGCCCCGCTCGCCAGTCCGTCAGCCGCCCATGCGCCAAC
>JBATMU010000019.1:0-2605 GCA_049289995.1 Rhizobiaceae bacterium
GGCGAGGGCGAAGCCGCCGCCGCGCCCGACATGGCCATGCTGTCGCTGACCGTGCTGCGCAGCGGCGACACCGCCCGCCAGGCGCTTGACGCCAACACCGCTGCCATGAACGAGGTGATCGCCGCACTCAAGGCCAAGGGCATCGAGGCCCGCGATCTGCAAACCTCGTCCTTCAGTGTCAACCCGCGCTGGTTCTATCCGGTCAATCCCGATGGAAGCCCCAAGAACGAGCCTCCGAAAATCACCGGCTATGACGTTTCCAACAGCTTGACGGTGCGCGTGCGCGATCTTTCCAAGGTTGGCGACATTTTGGACACCTCGGTGACGCTCGGCGTCAACCAGGGCGGCACGGTCTCATTCGTCAATGATGACACAACCGCCATCCTGACAAGCGCGCGCAAGGCGGCAATGGCAGATGCGCTGTCGCGCGCCAAAACGCTGACCGAAGCCGCCGGGGCCAGCGTCGGCAAGATCCTTGAGATTTCCGAGCAGAACTTCCGGCCCCAGCCCATGCCGATGATGGAAGCCAAGGCCATGATGGCTTCTGATGGCGCGGGCCCTGTTCCGGTGCAGGCTGGCGAGAACACCTACCGCGTGACTGTCTCGGTGACCTTCGAGATCAAGCAGTAAACCACGCCCCGACAGTAACAACGAAAAACCCGCCGGATTGCTCCGGCGGGTTTGTCAATTCAAGCGGTGCTGATTACCAGCGGATCACCGGGCAGCCGGGGGCACGGGCGAACACGATCCGCACATTCTCGCCGTGCTTGCGGCCTTTCACGCCGATCACGTCATGATTGGCGAAAGTGACGCGGACGCGGCGAAGGCCATAGTTCTCGGCCTTCCAAAGCGCCTTGTCTTCGGTGCAGCGGTTGCGGACGTGGCGCGGGCGCTCATGACGGCCAAAATCATCAACCACCATCGGGTGCGGGCGGTGACGGCTGTGGCCGTTGATGACTATGCCGGCATCGGCGCCATGTGTGCCGAAGCGCAGTACGAGGCTGTCGGCATTGGCCGGGGCGGCAACAGAAAACAGGGCCGATACACCGAGGATGGCCGATGCGGCGGCAGTTTTGAGGGAAAGGGTCATTTTGGTCTCCATCGGGATCAGGCGGATTGGTTATCGCACCGCTTTGATGGTTGGAGATTAGTCTGCCCTGCCTGAACGGGATGCGAACCGCATATTCATTTTCCATTCATCTTTAAGGCAGGCGTTCGCGGCATCATTCCGAAAGCTGGCGGCGCAAAGCCGCGTCATTTATTGCCAGGGAAAATCGGCTGATGCGGCCATCGTCAAATTCGAAAAATGCTCCGGCTTGCAAGGAAAAGCGCTGACCCGAAGCATTTGGCAGGCCGGGTTCGGCGGCAATATAGGCGCCTTTCAGCGTGAATTCGGCAGCGGCCCTCCCGTCACCAGTCATCACGGCAATATCGGCAAGCGTCTCGTGAAAGTGGCTGGCGCGTTGCGCCAAAGCGAGCCTCAGGTCATCGCGGCCGATCACCCGCCTGCCGTCCGACATGTCGAAAATGACATCATCGGCCGCCAGCGCCAATGCCGCATCACGGTCGCCCGCCGAAATCGCTTCGAGAAATGCAGTTACCACGGCTTTTGACACGGAAAACTCCTTGGAATCACGGTTCCTGCTCGAGAATATGCAGGAAATAATCGCTGTCATCGCCAAGCTCGTGTTCAAATGAGGTGATGACGCCGTCAACCGTCATGCCTGCGCGGCGCACCGAACCCGGATCGCCGGAGATCAGCGGATGCCAGTCAAAGAGATCGCGGCCCTCATTGACCAGCCGGTAGGCGCAGGTCTTGGGCAGCCAGGGGATGGCAGGCACGTTTTGCGGCGTCAATTGCACGCAGTCGGGCACGCGCACAGCCCGGTTGGCGTAGTCAGAGCAACTGCAATCGCCCTTGGAAAACAGCCGGCACACCACGCTTGTCCACAGGATTTCGCCGGTATCCTCATCCTCAAGCTTGGACAGGCAGCATTTGCCGCAGCCATCGCACAAGCTTTCCCATTCGGCATGGGTCATCTCGTCCAGCCGTTTGGTTTTCCAGAAGGGCGCGGCGCTCATGGCGGTGTCATGACTGCACTGGTGGAGAAAATCAACATGGCGAACGTGTTCATCCAGGCCGTTCATCGCCCAGACAGCCACATCCTGTTATCGCCAGCCGGTCCGATTTTGAGCGCATTTCGGTGCCATAAACGCCGCAGTTGAAAAGGATTCACAATGACAACCAAAACAACGCTCACTTCGGGCCTGGCCTTTTGTGCGGTTTTTGCCGTATCCGCCGTTCAGGCCATGCCCATTGCCTATGTTCCGGATAACGGCCGCGCCATCCATGTTCAGGCGACGGCGGCGGAAGCTGAAACCATGCTTGAAGATCTCAAGGCGCGCATTGCCGCCGCAAAAGCTGCCGGCGAAGACCCTGCAAGCCTTGAAGCGGAAGCGGGCAATGTGAAGGCCGCGCTCGCCGCGCTTCGCGAATCCGAAGCCGCCGCCCAAAAGGCTGCCGACGAAGCTGCCGCCGCACAAAAGGCCGCCGATGAAGCTGCCGCTGCACAAAAGGCCGCTGATGAAGCTGCCGCTGCACAAA
>JBATMU010000020.1:0-3213 GCA_049289995.1 Rhizobiaceae bacterium
GCCTTGCCCAGCATTTTGGGATCAGCGACGGTCTTCCAGCCGGGGACAAAAACGCCGGCCGCAAAGCGGTCCGACAGGCCGGGCTGCAATTCGGCAAGCCGCGAGGCGCGTGCGGTTTCAAAGGCCACGCCATGCCGGGCGCGCGCCTCCCAGCCCGGTTGCGCAGCTTTCAGTTCCGCCTCGCTTTCATAAAGCTCAAGGCATCCCTCTTCGCGCAGCAGGGAGCGTGTGCCTGAACGGTCCATCAGCCCCATCCATTCACGTGACGCCAGCGTCATCATCGAGGCTTGCGCGCTAAGGCTCGCCTCATAGCGCCCCGGCCGTCCGGCAGCGAGGAAGCGCACGAACCACGGCATGAGGCTTGGCAGATAGGCGGGCGGAATCGACAATGGCCCAAGCGGGTCCGTGAGCCAACCGGGCAGGTTTTTTAACATGCCCTTGTGGGCGAGCGGCAGTACGTCGGTGAAGGCAAAGGCCCCGGCATTGCCCGAGCTTGTGCCTTCGCAAATGCCGTCAGGGTCGATGACCAGCGGCGAGCGCCCCTGCCCGGCCAGAACGGCAGCCGCCGCAATGCCGATAATGCCGCCGCCGATGATGACAATGTCGTCGGTCATGGCGCTCAAATGACGGGAAGGGCAGGCCGCGTGTCAATCGCCTTGCGGACGACAGCCTCAACCTGCGCCCTGAGCGCGCCGGACAAGGGTTGGCGCGGCATGCGCACCCGGTCATTGGTCCCGATGGCCAGCACTTCGGCCAGCTTGATGTTCTGGACCAGATAGGTCGAGACATCGAGGTCAAGCAGCGGCCGGAACCAGCGGTAAATTGCGAGCGCTTCGGCCTGCCGCCCGGCCTTCATCAGCTTGTAGATCGCCACGGTCTCCTTCGGGAAAGCCGTCACCAGCCCCGCCACCCAGCCCACGGCCCCGACCGCCAGCGCTTCAAACGCCAGATTGTCCACACCGGTAAACAAGTCAAACCGGTTGCCGAAGGCATTGATGATGTCGGTTGAGCGGCGGATATCGTCAGACGATTCCTTGATGGCGGCAAACAGCGGATCGCCAGCCAGCGCCTCCATCATGGCAATCGTCACATCAACCCGGTAAGCGATGCGGTTGGAATAGATCATCACCGGCAGCCCGCCCGCTGACGCGACAGCGCGCAAGGCTGCCAGGGTTTCCTCGAAGTTGGTGTGATAGACCATGGATGGCACCACCATCAGCCCATCGGCGCCGGCTTTCGCCGCAGCTTTGGCAAGCACCGCAGCTTCACGCGTTCCGGCCTCGTTGATGGTCATCAGCACAGGGCGCTTGCCGGCAACCTTGCGGGCCGTGGCAAACACCGCAAGCTTTTCGTCGTGGCTGAGCATCGGGCCCTCGCCCAGCGATCCCGCGACAATCAGCCCGTCGCAGCCGGCGTCGGTCAACAGGCTGAAACAGCGCTCCATTTCGCCATGGTCAAGCTGGCCGTCCCCGGTGAATTTGGTTGTGACTGCCGGAAAAACACCTGACCACATAGCGGCCTCCTTCTGATATATCTGTTGCATATCAGCAGCAATTTGCCCTTGTCAAGATAGATTCCGATCTGATATATCAAAAATATATCAGCCTTTTGCGAGGACCGGATGCCGGATTTGCCCAATGAATCCAATATTGAGCAGACAAGGCCGGAATCTGCGTCGCAGCGTGCCTGGCTGGCGCTTGAGCGGATGATTGTCACGCTGGCATTGGCCCCCGGCTCTGTCATTACCGAAGGCGAACTTATTGCCCGCATCGGGCTTGGCCGCACGCCGGTGCGCGAGGCCATCCAGCGCCTCGCCTGGGACGGCCTCCTTGAAATACGGCCGCGCGCGGGCCTGGCCATTGCCCCCTTGCATCCAGGCGACTGGCTGAAGGTGCTGGATGCCCGCAAGGGTGTCGAAGTGCTGCTGGCCGGGCTGGCCGCCAAAAACATGAACGCTGCGGCAATCGGCAGCTTCCACGATGCAGCCATGGCCATGAAGGATGCGGTCGAGCAGAATGACGCCGCCGCTTTTCTCGATGCAGACAAGTCGTTTGACGCCGCGCTGGCCGAAGCCGCGCAAAATCCGTTTGCCGCCCGGCTTGCCGCACCCTTGCAGACCCATTCGCGGCGCTTCTGGTTTCGTTATCAGACAGGTTCGGCGCTGGCCGAGGCCGCCGCCAACCATGTCGCAATCATCCAGGCCATCCTGGCGCGCGATGCCGAACTGGCGGGCGCGGAAGCGGCGCGCCTGATGGCGCTGTTGCGGCTGTTTGCACAAGATGCCATCAGCCAGGAATGGCGCTGATCAGCACGCCGGCAGTTTGGCCAGCGCCTCTTCCCCGGCAAGTTTGCGCAGGTCAACGCTTTTCAGCATTGGAAAAAAATCTTCGCCCGGCGCTGTGCGCATGGCGATCGCGGCAATCAGCGGGCCCTCGCCGATCGCGCCATCCTTGCAGCCGCCCTGTATGCCGACCGTGAAACTGCCCTTGGCTCCGGTCTTGCCGGCGGCCTGATAGGCCTTGATGCGCAATTGCGCTGCTTTCAGCTTTTCAAGATCGGCTTGCGCAATGCGGCCGATCTGCACGCGTTCGGTTGCGGCATTGGCCGAGACGCCGGGCGCCGAATCCCCTGAAATGATTTCGAGCGGCAAAGTCAGGTCAATCGGACCATAAGGGGCAGGTGCATCGCTTTTGACCTTGAGCACCGCGTCCCCTGTCCGCAGCCTGAGCGGAACCGGCATGATCGCCGCCACCGCCAGATGTCCCGGCTCGACGCTCATCGGGTCAAGGCCCGACAATTTCGCCATCGCCGCTGGCGACATCGATCCGCAGCCTGACAGGACAATGCCCAAAGCCGCCATTCCGGCAACTTGGCTGATCCGGTCGAATTTTTCCGCTGTTGGCAAAATGCATACTCCTGTTTGACGGCAACGAATTATTGTTTTACATTAATTTATGCAAATGATTTTTTAATGTGAGCCCTGCCATGGACCGTTTCGCCAACGCCCGCCGCCTGAGCGCCCGTCTTGTCCCGGTTTTGACCTTAGTGCTCGCCGGTCTCGGCCTTGTCATGCTGTGGATCGGCGGAATTGCGCTGTTTGACCGGCAGGAACTGGCCTCGCTGGCGGCAATCGGCACCGGCATGGCGGTCGGCCCTGCCGGGCCGCTGCAAGCCGTTTTGCTCTTCATCCTGATGGCCGGGCAAACCGCCCTG
>JBATMU010000021.1:0-2974 GCA_049289995.1 Rhizobiaceae bacterium
TTTCGGTTCATCCCCAAGGCGAGCCTAACAGACGCCGGACCGGGCGCAAGGTCTGGCCGATTCACGCCTTCTTGACGAATTCCGTGCGCAGGACGAGGCCCTTGATTTCCTTGGAACGGACTTCGATCAGATCGGGATCGTCGGTCAGGTGAATGCCCTTGAACAGGCTGCCGCGCTTGACGACCGAGGACGAGCCCTTGACCTTGAGATCCTTGATGACGGCGACAGTGTCGCCTTCCTTGAGGATGGCGCCGTTTGAATCTTTCACGTCCATGATAGCTGCTCCGGGAATTGCGTTGCCCGCGCTTTAGCCGGAGCGGGCGCAAAAAGCGAGCCGGCCGCAAAATGGAAAGGGCAGGCGCGAGGCCTGCCCTTGGATGGTTCTCCGGTTCGCTGTCAGGCGGCGAACTGGTTCACCCGCACGCCGTCAGGCGGCGAACTGGTTCATCGTGTTGTGCGCGCCGCCGGCTTTCAGTGCAGCCTCACCGGCGAAGTATTCCTTGTGGTCATCGCCGATGTCGGAACCCGACATGTTCTGGTGCTTGACGCAGGCAATGCCCTGGCGGATTTCTGCGCGCTGCACGTTCTTGACGTAGCCCAGCATGCCCTGATCGCCGAAATACTCGCGGGCCAGGTTGTCAGTGGACAAGGCTGCCGTGTGATAGGTCGGCAGGGTGATGAGGTGGTGGAAAATGCCGGCGCGGGCGGCCGCGTCGCGCTGGAAGGTGCGGATGCGGTTGTCGGCCTCGATGCCCAGTTCGGTGCCGTCATAGTCGGCGCTCATCAGCCGGGCGCGGTCATAGGCTGACACGTCCTTGCCTTCAGCCTGCATGGCGTCGAACACCTGCTGGCGGAAATTCAGCGTCCAGTTGAAGGATGGCGAATTGTTGTAGACCAGCTTGGCATTGGGAATGACCTTGCGGATTTCATCGACCATGCCGGCGATCTGGGCGATGTGCGGCTTTTCGGTTTCGATCCACAACAGGTCGGCGCCGTTCTGCAACGAGGTGATGCAATCGAGCACGCAGCGCGCTTCACCCGTGCCGGCCTTGAACTGGAACAGGTTGGAAGGCAGGCGCACCGGGCGCATCAGCTTGCCGTCGCGTTTGATGACCACATCGGAGGTTTTCAGGTCAGCGGCGGTTACCTCCTCGCAATCGAGGAAGGCGTTGTACTGGTCGCCAAGATCGCCCGGTTCGTGGGAGAAGGCGATCTGCTTGGTGAGGCCCGCGCCGAGTGAATCCGTGCGGGTAACGATGATGCCGTCATCGACGCCGAGTTCGAGGAAGGCGTAGCGGCAGGCGCGCACCTTGGCGAGGAAGTCCTCATGCGGCACGGTGACCTTGCCGTCCTGGTGGCCGCACTGCTTTTCGTCGGACACCTGATTTTCGATCTGCAGGGCGCAGGCGCCGGCTTCGATCATCTTCTTGGCCAAAAGATAGGTGGCTTCGGCATTGCCGAAACCGGCGTCGATATCGGCGATGATCGGCACGACATGGGTCTGGAAATTGTCAATGCGCTTCTGGATTTCTGCAGCTTTCGGGGTGCCCGTGGCGGCATCGAGATCGCGGAACAGCATGCCGAGTTCGCGGGCGTCGGCCTGGCGCAGGAAGGTGTAAAGCTCTTCGATCAGCGCCGGCACCGAGGTCTTTTCGTGCATGGACTGGTCGGGCAGGGGGCCGAATTCGGAGCGAAGGGCGGCGATCATCCAGCCGGACAGGTAGAGGTAGCGGCCCTTGGTCTCGCCGAAATGCTTCTTGATGGAGATCATCTTCTGCTGGCCGATGAAACCGTGCCAGCAACCCAGCGACTGGGTGTAGTTGGCCGGATCGGCATCATAGGCGGCCATATCGGCGCGCATGATTTTTGCGGTGTATTTGGCGATGTCGAGCCCGGTCCGGAAGCGGTTCTGGGCGCGCATGCGGGCGACATATTCGGGGCTGATGGCATCCCAGGTGCCGGCCTTGCTGCTGACCAGATCGGCAATCGCCTTGATGTCCTCGGAATAAGCCATGGTGTTTCCCTCTGTCAGATGTAAACTTCTGTCACGCAACAGCCCGATTGCTTATTATAAACCGGATTGCTGCGCTGCGATAGGAAATCCATGCGCCGCATTTGACAAATTGTCACGAAATTGCGTTTGCAAGGCCTGTAAAATCGAGTCACGATGTTGCGCTGCAGCGGCCGCGACATGTCAAGTTGTAAATAATTTACAAATAGCTTCGACAAGAATTGCAAAAGAGGATGAACCAATCCGGCAGGCAGCGAATGCTGCCCGCCGTGTCCAGTCCATGCGCCGGATGGATGTCAGCCCGCGTGGGTTTTCAGGAATGTCACGGTCCGGCCCCAGGCCAGATCAGCGGCCTCCTTGTTGTAACGCGCCGCCGAGGTGTCATTGTTGAAGGCATGGTTGACGCCGTCATACATGTGCAATTCGTAGCGCGTGCCTGCCGCTTTCAGAGCCGTTTCATAGGCTGCGATGCCGGCATTGATGCGTTCATCAAGCCCGGCATAATGCAGCATCAACGCCGCCTTGATTTTCGGCACATCGGCGGCAGGCGGCTGGCCGCCATAATAGGCTACGGACGCCGCCAGATCCGGATCGGCAACAGCAAGCCGGTTGGCCAGCCCGCCGCCCCAGCAGAAGCCGACAGCGCCAGCCTTGCCATTGGCCGCTTCATGGCCCCGCAGAAACGCCGCAGCAGACACCGCGCTTGCCGTGGTCGTGGCTGGATCAAGCGCGCCAATCATCTCGCGGGCTTTCTCCTCATCGGCCGGCGTGCCGCCGGCCGGCGACAGGAAATCCGGTGCGAGGGCTGCAAAGCCTTCCAGCGCCAACCGTCGGGCAATGTCGCGGGTGTGCTCATTGAGGCCGCGGTTCTCGTGGATGACCACCACGCCGGGAAGCTTGCCGGACGCGTTGGCAGGCAGGGCGAGATAGCCCTTCATCTCACCGCCCTGGAATGGCCAAGGC